>NZ_JBEXJK010000206.1:0-14465 GCF_040609095.1 Kitasatospora sp. NPDC004799 | reverse complement strand
ACGCCAGCACCAAGCCCGGAACAGCCACTACAAACGACGAGGCCACAGCCCGAAAACCGAAGCCTCATCACGCTAAGCACCGTTGCAGTACTAGCGCCCCGCCGGCGCCGCGCCGGTGGGGGCAACGCTGCCCGGCCTCCCCACAGCCGCCCAGGGCCCAGCCCGCGCCGCATCCTCGGACGGCCGGGCCGCCCCGAACCTTCGGCCCCCCGGGACCTCCCGCCCGGGTGCCCCTGGTCGGCGGCGGCCGAGACGAGCGACCAGGACACCAACAGCTGCAGCGCCGCCCCCGACCACACCAGCATCCGCACCAGCGGTTGCTGGGCGGCCGCCAACTGCCGCAGCAACAACCCACCGGGGCCAGGCCCCGAGCGCGAGAAGTCGGCCTGGCCGACTTCCTGTGCAGGTGCGCAAGCGGTGGTCCGGGAGTGTGGTGGGTGGAGCCAGGGCCCGGTTAAAGCCCGAGCGCGAGAAGTCGGCCTGGCCGACTTCCTGTGCAGGCGGGTGTGGGGCGGCGTGGCCGCCGCTGTGGGTGTGGTGGTGTTGCGGGGAGCGGATGAGGCCCCGAGCGCGAGAAGTCGGCTTGGCCGACTTCTCACGCGGGTGGGGCGGCTCGCCGCGGCGCGCAGGAAGTGGTGCTGGCGATCTGCGGGCGGGCGGCAGGGGGGCGCATCCCGGGGGTGGCCTCCGGCTTCCGGCCGCCGGGGCGGGGCTGGTGGCTCGGGCCGCGATGGGTCCGGGGGCTGTGATGCGTGGGGTCAGCCCGGGCGGCCGGTCCGCAGGAACGTGGCCAGCAGCTCGTGCAGCACGGCCGCGCCCTCATCGGCGAGCACCTCGTGCCCGGAGCCGGCCGCCTCGACGTAGCGGAAGTCCTCGCCCTCGACCCGGCCGATCCGCAGCAGTTCGTGCCGCAGCGACCGGGACTGGCTCACCGGCACGACCTCGTCCCGGTTGCCGTGCACCACCAGCAGCGGCGCGCTCAGCCGGTGCGCGAGCTGCAGCACGTCGCGCGGTCCGCGGGCGTCGGCGATCGGCTCGTCGCCGCCCAGGCGGTCGGTCAACGCCCGTACGGGGGGCGCCGCTTCGGCCAGCAGTCGGGCGCCGGACAGGAACGGTGCGACCACCGCGCAGCGGGAGACCTGCTCGGCCGGCGCGTGGGCGGCCGCCAGCAGCGCCAGGAAGGCGCCGTAGCTGACCCCGAAGAGGGCCGGCGGCTCCAGGCCGAGGGCGGCGCGCTGGCCCGCGATGCCGTCCAGCAGGTGCAGGACGTCGTCCAGGTCCGGCCCGCCCCAGGCGCCCCGGATGGCCAGTGCGTGCGCCACGCCGTAGCCGGTGGAGCCGCGCTGGTTCGGCGCGACGACCGCCAGGCCCTCGGCGGCCATCCGCTGCAGCGCCGGGTCGAACTCCAGCCGCCAGGCGTCCGCCGGGCCGCCGTGCAGCGCCAGCACCAGGTGCGGGCTGCTCAGCCAGGCGTCGCCGCCGTACACCACGGCCTCCAACGGGCCTGCCGGGCCCGCCAGTTCGAGGCTCTGCGCGGGCTGCCAGCGGCCGCCGTCCCCGGGCGGGGTGCTGCCGTCCAGCCGCCAGCCGGGCGGCACGGTCCGCACAGGGCGCACCCCGCCGGGCTGCCAGGGCAGGACGGTGTCCCGCCACGGGCCGGGCAACCCCGAGGCCAGCGGCGCGAGTTGGAGCGGCAGCGGGATCGGGCCGGTGGCGGCGGGCAGCGGCCCGTGCGTCAGCAGCGCGTCCACGTCGAGGGTGGCCAGGGCCGTCGGGTGGTCGGGCGAGGAGTACGGCAGCCGCAGCCCCGCCTCGCCCCAGTGCCCGACCGCGCCGAGCCGCCCGGGCGGCACCGGCAGCGGGTCCAGCCGCCCGGCCGAGGGCCGCCACAGCGCGAGCGCCGAGCCCGCGCCGTGGTCGATCTGCACGGCGACCCGGGGGCCGTCCGCCGCCACCCGCAGCGCGATCGGCCGCAGGACCATGCCTGCGACGTGCAGGCACTCCGGGAACCGCAGCGGTGCCCCGGCGCCCAGGACGCCCCAGCCGAGCCGGTCGGTGCCGGGCGCGTCGCTGCGCACCATCGCGAACCGGCTGTCCGGGTCGAACAGCACCAGGCGGTCGTTGCTCTGTGGGCCGATCTCCAGCAGCGGGCTGGTGGAGCCGGCGCGCAGGTCGAGTACCACGCCGCGGACCAGGCCCGCGTTCACCCGGTCCAGCGCGAGCAGCGCACCGGTGCGGTCCAGCCAGGTGCCGCCGCCGTGCAACCCGGGGATCTCGGCGACCTGTTCGGGTTCGCTGCCGTCCGTGCGTACCAGCCAGGCGGTGGTCGCCGGGCGGGTGTCGCTGCCGAGCGCGACCGCCACCGGCGTCCGCGGGTCGGCCCCGGCCTGCACTGGGAGCGGCAGCACCCGCAGCCCGGCCATCCGCAGCGAGCCCAACTGCTGTTCCACGGTGCCGTTCCCGCCGGCCGAGAGGCGGACCAGGTCGTGCCGCTCCCCGTCGTGCCGGCAGGTCAGCACCGAGCCGTCCGGCAGGGCGACCAGCTGCGAGCGCAGGCTCTCCGAGCGGTTGCCGGGCAGCGGCAGCGCGGTCGGCGTGGCCGGCCCGCCGTCCTGCGGGAGGCTCCAACTCTCCACGTACCAGCCGCTGTCGGCGGAGGAGGCGAGGCAGGCGGCGTGGCCGCCGTCGGCGGCGAAGGTGAAGCTCAGCCGGCGCAGGGCCTGGGTCATGGTCCGGGTGGCCACGTTCATGCTCCGCTCGCCCCGGTGGTGCCGGACAGGGACCGGCGTACGGTCGCCGGCGCCGGCGCCGGCCAGAGCCGGGGGCCGCCGTGGCGCAGCCGCGGCAGGAAGGCCGACGGGCCTGCCGTGTCGGTGCCGTAGCCGGGGGTGCAGCCGGTGCCGGTCCCGTCCGGGAGTGCCGGGAGGCCGTCGCA
Source organism: Kitasatospora sp. NPDC004799 (assembly GCF_040609095.1). Taxonomy (NCBI): domain Bacteria; kingdom Bacillati; phylum Actinomycetota; class Actinomycetes; order Kitasatosporales; family Streptomycetaceae; genus Kitasatospora; species Kitasatospora sp. NPDC004799. The sequence goes on along the minus strand of NZ_JBEXJK010000206.1, from coordinate 11,530 downwards.
CAGGGCGGCTCGGAAGGTGATCAGCTGGGCCAACTCCTCGGCGTTGGTGCGGAATTCGGTCTCTCGGGTGGCCTCGGTGAGGTCCAGCAGGTACGCGCCGGCACCGACCGGTCCGCGGCAGGCGCTCGCGCCGCCGTGCCAGCGGGCCGCCAGGACGGCGCGGGCCGGGTCGAGCGGGCCGGCGTCACCGGTGGCGCAGGCGAGCCGTAGCAGGACGCTGCCCGCGCCGGAGGAGCCGCTGCACCGGTGGGAGAGCCGGACGTGCTCCGGATCGCCCGCGTTCTGCGGCCACCAGGCGGTGTCGCGGTCGCGGCACCGCGCGGTGGCGGCGAGCGTCCGCCCGGCCTCGGCGGCGGCGAGGAGGAGTGCGCCCAAGCCAGCCAGGCCGTGGGCGATGCCGAGGAAGGTGATCCCGGCGAGCGCGGAGTCGAAGTCGGCGGGCACCGACCGGACGGTCCCGTACCGCTTGCGGCGGGCGGCCCGGTCGAGGAACCCGGGGCCATCGGACTCGGCTGCGTTGAACGCCGCCGCACCGGACTCGGCGGTGCCGTACTCGCCGGTCATGAACGCCTCGGCAGCGAAGCACAGTTGGATGAAGCCCGAACCGGCCGCGCTGTGGCGCACATCGGGGGCGGGCCGCTCGACGGGGATTCGGCGGCCGAGCCCGGCGGCGCGGTCGGCCGGCGCCTCGTCGCCCAGGGCGCGGGCGGCGTCCAGCAGGGCCCGGGCCGTCCCGGACCGTCCGAACGGCAGCCCGGGCAGCCCGGCCGGCTCGGCGGCGGCGCGCCGTTCGATCAGGGCGGCGGAGGTCCAGGCCGTCCGTGCGGCCTCCGCCGGGACGGACTTCGGGAGTCCGTCGGCCGTCACTGCCCGGGCCGGGACTGTCGGCGTCCTGGCGGCCCGGTGCTGCATGTCGCACGGGTCGGTCCGCTTCCCGGCGGGCGCCACCGGCCGGAGCCGGTCCCGGTGCTCGGGCGTGGCGGTGACGGCGGGGGCGGCCTGTTGCCGGGCGGGGGCGCGCCACAGCGGGGTGAGAGCGGGCGGCGGGGCGACGGCGGCGGGCCGGGCGGCGCCCGGACCCGGGCCGTCCGCGCGCAGCGCTGCCCGCGCCCGGGCCACCTCCCACCGCTGCCGCGGGTCCTCCGCCCGCAGCCCGAGGACCGCCGGTGCCAGCCGCCGGGCCGTCCCGCCGGTGCGGGCCGCGAGGGCGAGCCAGCGGCCGAGGCGCTCGCCGACCGGGCGGGCCCGCGGGAGGTCCTCCGGCAGCAGCGGGTCGTGGCCGGTGGCCAAGAGGAAGAGCAGCCCGCCGAGCGCGTACAGGTCGACGGCCGGGTCGGCGACGCGGCTGCGGGCGGGGGCGAGCCGGCCGGGCCCGTGCTCGGGGGCGCGGTAGCCGGGGGTGCCGGCCGAGCCCGCGAGCCGTCCGGCCTCGGTGGCGAGTGCGAGGTCGACCAGCCGCAGCGTGCCGTCCGGGCGGACCACGACGTTGCCGGGGGAGAGGTCGCGCAGCACCAGCCCCTGGGCGTGCACCCGCTCGACCAGGTCGAGCAGACCGTGCGCCACCGGCCCGGCCTCGGCCCAGGCGACGTCCGGGCTGCCGTCGCGCCGCAGCCGGGCGGCCACCCAGCCGTCCAGGGGCTGCCCGGCGATTCGTTCCTGCACCAGGAAGGCGGAGTCCTCCTGCTCGATCAGTTCGACGGCGTACGGCGCCAGCCCCTGCCCGGCCAGCCGGGCGAGCAGCGCGGCCTCGTGCCGCAGTGCGTCGCGGGCGTCGGCGCCAGCCCGGCCCACCTCCCTGAGTGCCCGGGCCTGCTTGACCACGACCTCGGCGCCGCTCGACGCCTCCCGGCCGAGGAACACCCCGCCCTCGGCGCCGTGCCGCACGGCCGCCGTCACCGCGTACCGCCCGGCCAGCAGCACCCCGCCCCGGCGCCGACCGGCCGCGCCCGCGCGCGCTGAGACCCGCTCCCCGCCCGGCCCGCGCAGCGCCGAGCGGTACTCCCCGTCGTCGCCCGGCTCCGCCGGCAGCGCGAACGCGCCGTACCGGTAGTGCACCCGGCTCCCGGCCCGGTACGGCCGGCCGGAGAGCAGCACCGGCCCCGGCAGCCCCGCCGTGGCCCGGTCCAGCTCGGCCGCCAGCCGCTGGAACTGGGCGTCGCCGACCGGGTGGACGGTGATGAACTCGCCCGCCGAACCCCGGTCGCTGTTGCGTGAGTTGAGTTCGCTCAGCCGCTCCTGTGTGGCAGCGAACCGGAAGCCGCACGGATCCCCGGCGAGCACCCGGACCACCGCCGAGAGCACCGCCTCGCCCGCCGCCGAGGCCGCGCTGACATGGAGCTTCCAGCCCCGCTCCGGCAGCGGCGGGGACCCGGGCGGCCGGGCCGTGCACCAGAAGCCGCCGACGGTGACGTCCCAGCCACCACCGCCTCCTCCGCCTCCGGCACCGGCCAGCGCCGCCCGCGCCGCCTCCGGCCACGACGGCCACGACGGACGTGACGGACGTGACGGCGACGGCGGCCACGACGGCGACGACGGCGACGACGCCCACGACCCCGCCGCACCCGGTCCGCGCTCCACCGATCCCCTGCCCCCGGCCGTACGCAGCGATGTGCCCGCCCTCATTCGCCACCACATCCCTTCGTCTCCGCCGCCGCCTCCGGGTGCCCACTGCTCGCGGCACCCGGGCGGACGGCCCGGCCTGATCGGTGTCTCCCGGAAGGAGCGGCAGTGCCGCCCCGGGGCGGGAGCGCTCACCCGGATCCCGTCCGGCCCGGCGCGGCATCCGCCCGACCTCCGGTCGCGGCTGTCACCAGGGCAACTCCCGTTCGCAGGAGTGAAGTTACTTTCGAGCCAACCGAAGCCTCAACGCAGAGCCGGTCACTTCACTCGTAAGGGTGATCAGGGCGTGGTTTCGAATTCGTACGAGAACCCTGCTGTGAGTAACGGGCGCCCGGCGCGCGGCCGCGTACGGAGCGCGCGGAGCCCGCCGGGCGCCGCCCACCGCAGATTGACGCGCATCCGTACGCCCGCAGCTCCCGCGTCCGAACAGCCGCGGCGGCTTCCACCCGGCTTCCCCAGCCCCCACCCCGGCGGCCCGCCGAACGGCCGAGGCCCGACCGCCCCCGCGCGCACGGTAGTCTCGACAGGTGCCGAAACTGTCCGACGTCATCACCGCGCTCGAAGAGGTCTACCCGCCGCAGTGGGCGGAGTCCTGGGACGCCGTCGGCCTGGTCTGCGGGGACCCTCAGGCCGAGGTCAACCGCGTGCTGTTCGCCGTCGACCCCGTCCAGGCGGTCGTCGACGAGGCCGTGGAGTGGGGCGCCGACCTCGTGGTCACCCACCACCCCCTCTACCTGCGCGGCACCACCAGCGTCGCCGCCACCACCTTCAAGGGCCGGGTGGTGCACACGCTGATCACCAACGGCATCGCCCTGCACGTCGCCCACACCAACGCCGACCACGCCGACCCCGGCGTCTCGGACGCGCTCGCCGAGGCGGTGGGCCTGCGGGTGACCGGCCCGCTGGTGGCGGACCCGACCGACCCGCTGGGCCGCCGCGGCACCGGCCGGATCGGCCTGCTGGAGCCCCCGCTGACCCTCGCCGCCTTCGCCGCGCAGGTGGCGAAGGGCCTGCCCGCCACCGCCGCCGGCGTCCGCGTCGCCGGCGACCCGAACCGGCTGATCAGCCGGGTCGCGGTGTGCGGCGGCTCGGGCGACAGCCTCTTCGCCGACGTCCGGTCGGCCGGCGTGGACGCCTACCTGACCGCCGACCTGCGCCACCACCCGGCCTCCGAGGCCGCTGAGGCGGCGCCCGTCGCGCTGCTCGACGCCGCCCACTGGGCCACCGAGTGGCCCTGGCTCACCCTGGCCGAGCGGGCCCTGCTGGCCGCCGCCGACAAGCGCGGCTGGGCCGTGGAGACCAAGGTCTCCCACCGGGTCACCGACCCGTGGACCGCGCACGCCCCCATGTCCTTCACCGCCTGACCCGATTCACAGGAGCTCTCCGCTTGAACGCCGCGCCCGCCGACCAGATCCGCCTGCTCGACCTCCAGGCCATCGACTCGAAGCTCGACCAGCTGGCCCACCGGCGCCGGAGCCTGCCCGAGCACGCCGAGATCGAGAAGGCCACCGCCGACCACACCGCGCTCAAGGACCTCGTCGTCGCCGCCGAGGCCCAGAAGGGCGACACCGCCCGCGAGCTGACCAAGGCCGAGCAGGACGTCGAGCAGGTCCGCGCCCGTGCCGCCCGCAACCAGCAGCGCCTGGACTCCGGCGCGATCACCTCGCCGAAGGACCTGGAGAACCTCCAGCACGAGATCGGCTCGCTCGCCAAGCGCCAGGACGACCTGGAGGAGGTCGTGCTGGGGATCATGGAGCGCCAGGAGAGCGCCACCACCCGGGTCGAGGAGCTGTCCGCCCGGCTGGAGCACTCCACCGTCGTCCTCAAGGAGGCCGAGGGCCGCCGCGACGCCGCCTTCGCCGAGATCGACGCGGAGGCCGACAAGGTCAAGCGCGACCGCGAGACCGTCGCCGCCGTCATCCCGGCCGACCTGCTGAAGCTCTACGCCAAGCTGCGCGAGACCCAGGGCGGCGTCGGCGCGGCCCGCCTCTACCAGCGCCGCTGCGAGGGCTGCCGCACCGAGTTCTCGATCACCGAGCTGAACGCCATCAAGGCCGAGCCGGCCGACAAGGTGGTCCGCTGCGAGAACTGCTCGCGGATCCTGGTCCGCACCGCCGACTCGGGCGTCTGAGCCGGTGACGGCGCGCTTCATCGTCGAGGCTGACGGCGGGTCCCGGGGCAACCCGGGGCCGGCCGGCTACGGCGCGGTGGTCCGGGACGGGGACACCGGGCAGATCGTCGCCGAGGCCGCCGAGTTCATCGGCCACGCCACCAACAACGTGGCCGAGTACAAGGGCCTGATCGCCGGGCTCCGGGCGGCCCGCGAGCTGGACCCGGACGCCTCGGTGGACGTCCGGATGGACTCCAAGCTGGTCGTCGAGCAGATGTCCGGGCGCTGGAAGATCAAGCACCCCGACATGCAGCCGCTCGCCGCCGAGGCGCGCACCGTCTTCCCGCGCGCCCGGGTCACGTACACCTGGATCCCGCGCGAGCGGAACAAGGACGCGGACCGGCTGGCCAACGAGGCGATGGACGCGGGCCGGGCCGGGCGGCAGTGGGAGCCCAGGCCGAAGGCCCCCGTCACCGCCGACGAGCCCCCGCTGGAGACCGCCGCCCCCAAGGCCGGCTGGGCCGCCCCGGCCGACCTCGGCACCCCGACCACCTTCGTCCTGCTGCGCCACGGCGAGACCCCGCTCACCCCGGAGAAGCGTTTCTCCGGCAGCGGCGGCAGCGACCCGGAGCTCTCCGACAAGGGCCGCTGGCAGGCCGAGCGGGCCGCCGAGGCGCTGGCCGCGCGCGGCAGCGTCCAGGCGGTCGTGGCCTCCCCGATGCGCCGCACCCGGCAGACCGCCGAGACCGTCGCCGCCCGGCTCGGCCTGGAGGTCCGGTACGAGGACGGGCTGCGCGAGGTCGACTTCGGCGACTGGGAGGGCCTGACCTTCGCCGAGGTGCGGGAGCGCTACCCGGACGACCTGACCACCTGGCTCGGCTCCGCCAAGGCCAAGCCGACCGGCGGCGGCGAGAGCTTCACCGCGCTCACCCACCGGATCGGCGTCGCCCGCGACAGGATCATCGCCCGGTACGCGGGGAAGACCGTGCTGGTGGTCTCGCACGTCAGCCCGATCAAGACCCTGGTCCGGCTGGCGCTCGGCGCCCCGCCGGACTCGATGTACCGGATGGAGCTGTCCGCCGCCTCGATCTGCGCCGTCCAGTACTACGCGGACGGCAACGCCTCGCTGCGGCTGCTCAACGACACCTCGCACCTGCGCTGACCCGGCCGAGGTAGCCGGGTCGGCCGGGCCGGCGGCGTCGGCCGGTCAGTGCACCTCGCTGACCACCACGTCCAGCTGCCACGGCTTGCGGGCGGTGCCCTCCGCCGCCAGCTCCACCCGGTGGCCCAGCTCCAGCAGCGCGTCCATCAGGTCGCCGGGGGTCTTCGGCTCGGCGCCGGTGACCAGCAGGTCCCGGACGATCCGCCCCTTGGTCGCCTTGTTGAAGTGGCTGACCACGGTCCGCCTGCCGTCGCGCTCCTGGAGCACCCGGACGGTCGCGGTCCGGGAGGCCACCTCGCCGGCCGGCTTCCAGGCCGCCGCGTAGGCGGAGCTGCGCAGGTCCAGCACCAGCCCGTCCGCGACCTCGGGGAGCACCGGGGCCATCGCGCTCCGCCAGTACGCCCCGAGCGCCCCCAGCTCCGGGAGTTTGACGCCCATCGAGCAGCGGTACGACGGAATCCGGTCGGAGATCCGCACGGCGCCCCAGAGGCCGGAGAAGACCAGCAGCGAGCGCTCGGCCCGGCCGTACGCGGCGGCGTCCAGGGTGGCCAGGCCGAGGTTGTCGAACAGCACCCCGGTGTACACCTCGCCCGCCGGGCGCGCCCCGGCCGTCGGCAGCCCGGCGTTCTTGGCGATCTCGCCGCGCAGGCCCGGGCTCAGCCCCAGCACCCGCGCGGCGGTGGACTCGTCGCCCCGGCACAGGCCCACCAGTGCGTCCAGCACCGCGCCGCGCGCCGCCGTCAGCCCGGGCAGCGACAGCCGCTCCAGCGCCACCGGCCCGCCGTCCCCGGATCCGGCCTTGCCCTCCGAAGGCGGCAGCAGCACCAGCACAGCGGACTCCTCAACAATTTGTGGCGGACGAACCCCGCCACCCTACTGCCGCCGCTCCGGCTCCCAGCGCCACGCAGAGGGGCGAGTAGTACCGGACGTTCAGCCGCCGGAACCGCTCCGAGCGCTCGGACACCCGGCCGAACAGCACCGGCCCGCCGAGCCCCCGGGCCAGCATCACCCCCGCCACCGTCCGCACCCCGGCCCGCCGCACCCGCTCCGGCCCCACCTTCGGCAGCACCCCGGCCTCCGCCCCCACCAGGTACGCGGCCGTCCCCAGCATCCCGGCCACCGCGACGCACGCCGCCGCCGGCGGCACCCCGTCCCCCGTCCCCACCACGGCGTCCGCGAACTCCTCCGGCGTCCGCAGCGGCCACGGCGTCACGGTCCACACCGCGTGCAGCACCCCGGTCACCCCCAGCGCCGCCGCGACCACACCCCCGGCGACCCGCACCGCACCACCCATCACCGAACTCCCTCCAGCCACGGCTCCGTTCCGCCCACCCTACGAACCCTTACGACCGCTCCCACCCGTGGTGTCCGAAGTCCCGCCGGGGCGCCGAGCGTCCGCCCGGGACCACCCGACGCGGGCGGGGCCGGCCGTTCCCGCCGGGTGCGCGAATTGTCCGACACGCCCTAGTCTGGCGTGCATGCCTCGCCGAAAACTGCGCGTCAAGGCCGCGGACTCCGCCCGGATCAACACCGAGCTGACCGAGCTCCGCACCCGGCTGGAGATCCACACCGAGTGGCCGCGGGCCGTGCTCGCCGAGGCGGAGGAGGCGGCCGAGCGGCCCCGGCTGCCCGAGCACGACGCCACCGAGCTGCCGCTGTTCACCGTCGACCCGCCCGGCTCCCGCGACCTCGACCAGGCCATGCACCTCGCCCACCGCCCCGGCGGGGGCTACCGGGTGCACTACGCGATCGCCGACGTCGCCGCCTTCGTCCACCCCGGCGGCGCGATCGACACCGAGGCCCGCCGCCGGGTCGAGACCCTCTACTTCCCCGACCACCGCGTCCCGCTGCATCCCACCCGGATCTCCGAGGACGCCGCCAGCCTGCTGCCCGGCGAGCCCCGCCCCGCCCTGCTCTGGCAGCTCGACCTGGACGCCGACGGCGCCGTCGTCCTCGCCGACCTGCGCCGCGCCCTGGTCCGCTCGCACCGCCGCCTGGACTACGCCGCCGTCGAGCGCGCCGTGGCGGCCGGCGGCGCCGACGAGCAGCTCGCCCTGCTCGCCACCGTCGGGCGGCTGCGCGAGGAGCAGGAGCGCGCCCGCGGCGGGATCAGCCTCCCCGTGCCGGAGCAGGAGGTCGAGGAGACCCTGCACGGCTACGTCCTCGGCTACCGCGCCCCCGGCCCCGCCGACGGCTGGAACGCCCAGATCTCCCTGCTCACCGGCATGGCCGCGGCCGAGCTGATGCTGGACGCGGGCGTCGGCCTGCTGCGCACCCTGCCCGCCGCGCCCGCCGCCGGGTACGAGCGGCTGCGCCGGATCGCCGCCGCGCTGGACGTGGACTGGCCGCAGGCCGTGCCGTACCCCGAGCTGATCCGCTCGCTGGACCCGGACGTCCCGCTCAACGCCGCCTTCCTCAACGCCTGTACGGGCCTGCTGCGCGGCGCCGGCTACCACGCCTTCGACGAGTCCCGCGGCCTGCCCGCCCCCGCCGAGCCGGGCCACGCCGCGCTCGCCGCCCCGTACGCGCACTGCACCGCGCCGCTGCGGCGGCTCGGCGACCGCTTCGCCCAGGAGGTGTGCGCGGCGGTGGCGGCGGGGGAGGAGGTGCCGCCCTGGGCGCGGGAGGCGCTGCCGACCCTCCCGGCGCTGATGGCGAGCGGGGACCGGCGGGCCGGCGAGGTCGAACGGGCGTGCGTGGACCTGGTGGAGGCGGAGCTGCTCGCGGGCCGGGAGGGCGAGGACTTCGCCGCGGTCGTGGTCGACGTGGACGAGCGGCGGCCCGGCTCCGGCACCGTCCAGCTGCGCGACCCGGCCGTCCGGGCCCGCTGCGACGGACCGGCCGACGGGCTGCCGCTCGGGCGGGTGATCGACGTCCGGCTGACGACGGCCGACCCGGTCACCCGGACCGTCCGCTTCACCGCCGTCTGACGGTCCGGCCGCAGCGGGGGCGCCCCCTGCGCGCGTGCCCCCGTACGCGCGCCTCCGCCCGGGCAGGCCGCCCGTACGTGAGCCCTGTCCGCGCGCCGCCCGCCCGAGAAGGCCGCCCGCACGTGAGCCCCGTCCGCGCGCCCTCCGCACGCGCCACCCGCACGCGCCACCCGGACGCGCCGCCCACCCGCCCCGCCGGGCCCCGCGGTGGGAGGATCGGTCCGTGCCCGACCCCCAGCCCCGCGCCGCCGCCGCGCCCGCGCCCGCGCCAGCCCCCGGGCCCGCGCTCGGGCGCCGCCACCGCCTGCTCGTCCTGGCGATCTGCTGCCTGAGCCTGTTCATCGTCGGCCTCGACAACACCGTGGTGAACATCGCCCTGCCGGTGATCCAGCGGGACCTGGACGCCCCGGCGTCCGGGCTGCAGTGGATCACCGCGGCCTACACCCTGGTGCTGGCCTCGCTGCTGATGCTGTTCGGCTCGGTGGCCGACCGCTTCGGCCGCCGCCGGGTGTTCCAGGCCGGCCTGGTCTGCTTCGCGCTCGGCTCGCTGCTGTGCAGCCTGGCGCCGAGCCTCGGCTGGCTGGTGGCGTTCCGGGCGCTCCAGGCGGTGGGCGGCTCGATGCTCAACCCGGTGGCCATGTCGATCATCACCAACACCTTCACCGACCCGAAGGAACGGGCCCGGGCGATCGGCGTCTGGGGCGGCGTGGTCGGCATCTCGATGGCGCTCGGCCCGCTGCTCGGCGGTTTCCTGGTGGACAGCGCCGGCTGGCCGTCGATCTTCCTGATCAACGTCCCGGTGGCGCTCGCCGCCATCGCGCTGACCGCCCGCTACGTCCCGGAGTCCCGCGCGCCCCGGCCGCGTCGGCTGGACCCGGTGGGGCAGCTGCTGATGGTCGTGCTGCTCGGCTGCGGCACCGCCGCGATCATCGAGGGCCCGGCCAACGGCTGGACCTCCCCGCTGATCCTCGCCCTGGCCGCGACCGCCGTGGCCGCGCTGGCCGCCTTCCCGCTCTGGGAGCGGCGGGTGGCCGAACCACTGGTGGACCCGCGGTTCTTCGCCAGCGCGCCGTTCACCGGCGCCACCGTCACCGCGGTCTGCGCCTTCGCCGCGCTCGGCGGCTTCCTCTTCCTCAACACCCTCTACCTCCAGGACGTCCGCCACTACGGCCCGGTCGAGGCCGGCCTGTGGACGCTGCCGATGGCCGGGATGATGCTGGTCTGCGCGCCGCTGTCCGGACGGATCGTCGCCGCCCGGGGCCCGCGCCTGCCGCTGGTCGCGGCCGGGCTCGGCCTCGCCGCGAGCGGGCTGCTGCTCACCCGGCTGGCCGCCGACTCCCCGCCGGCGCTGCTGCTGGCCGCGTACGGGCTGTTCGGTTTCGGCTTCGGCCTGGTGAACGCGCCGGTGACCAACGCCGCCGTGGCCGGCATGCCGCGCGCCCAGGCGGGGGTGGCGGCCGCGGTCGCCTCGACCAGCCGTCAGGTCGGCCAGTCGCTGGGCGTGGCGGTGATCGGCACGGTCGTCACCTCGGCCGTGGCCGGGCCGTTCGCGACCGGCTTCGCCCCGGCCAGCCGCGCCGGCTGGTGGATCCTGGTGGGCCTGGGCGGCGCCGTCCTCGCCCTCGGCCTGGCCACCACCACCGCCTGGGCGGGCGCGACGGCCGCCCGGGTGGCCGCCCGCCTCGGCGCCGAGCCGCCGGCCGTCCGGTCCGGTGTACGGGAGGCGCCGCCCGAGCGGCTACGATGACCACTACGGCGGAAGAGTCGGCCGGGCGGTCGCGACGGGTCCCAGACCCGCCGAGGAACGTCCGGGCTCCACAGAGCAGGGTGGTGGGTAACGCCCACCCGGGGTGACCCGCGGGACAGTGCCACAGAAAACAGACCGCCCACCGCTTTTCGTGGTGGGTAAGGGTGAAACGGTGGTGTAAGAGACCACCAGCGACCGGGGTGACCCGGCCGGCTAGGTAAACCCCACCTGGAGCAAGGTCAAGATCGGTGCCCTCGGGCACCGTGCGCGGACGTTCGAAGGCTGCTCGCCCGAGTCCGCGGGTGGACCGCACGAGGCTGTCGGCAACGGCAGCCCTAGATGGATGGCCGCCTCCCCGGGCCGCGCAAGCGACCCGGGAGACAGAACCCGGCGTACAGGCCGACTCTTCCGCCCCCTTCTCTCCCGCCGGCCGGCGGGGCCCGGTCAGGCCGGGTGGGCGCCGACGGCGTCGCGGATCTGGTCGCCGAGGCCGCCGTTGACGCGGGCGCAGTTGGCGCAGCAGAAGAACCTGCCGGCCACCTCGACGCCGTGCCCGACGATGCGGACGTCGCACTGCTCGCAGCGCGGGGCGAGCTTCTCCATCGCGCATTCGAAGCTGTCGAAGGTGTAGGTGTCGCCGGTGACCGTTTTGATCTCGAAGGCCAGCCAGTAGTCGTTGCCGCAGGTGACGCAGATGGCCATGGCGGCCGTCTCCTTCCGGTGGGGGCGGCGGCCCTGGGTGGCCGCGCAGCCACCTCCAGTCTTGGAGGCTTCCCGGGAGACGGCCACTCGACGGCGTCAGGTGGCGTCAGGTGGTGTCAGGCGGCGTCACGCTGTGTCAGGCGGAGCGGGCGGCCTCAGAAAGTGTTGGGTAATTGATCAACTGCACGCTGTGATGCGTTGGCGGGGTTTTTGGGGGGGGGTGTGTGGCAGCTGTAAACACCCCAGGATGTTTGGGAGGT
>NZ_JBEXJK010000205.1:0-14534 GCF_040609095.1 Kitasatospora sp. NPDC004799 | reverse complement strand
CACCACCGCCGCCGGTCCGGCCGACGACCGCCGGGTGGCGATCGTCGGCCTGGCGCTGCGCCTGCCGGGCGCCGACACCCCCGAGCAGTACTGGCGCAACATCGTCGAGGGCGTCCGGAGCACCACCCGGTTCACCGAGGAGGAGCTGGCGGCGGCCGGGCTGCGCCCGGAGGAGTACCGCCACCCCGACTTCGTCCCGGTCACCGGGGCGCTCACCGGCGTCGACGAGTTCGACGCCGAGGCCTTCGGGATCAGCGCCGCCGAGGCCGCGCTGATGGACCCCCAGCAGCGGCTGCTGCTGGAGATCTGCCGCCAGGCCCTGGAGGACGGCGGCTACGACGCGCCGGACCCGGAGCGCCGGGTCGGGGTCTTCGCCGGCACCGGGATGACCCTGTACGCGCTGCGCAACTACTACCAGCACACCCTGGCCGCCACCGCCGACCCGGCCGAGCCGGTGGCCGCCCTGCAGACCGCGATCGGCAACCAGGCGGACTTCGCCGCCACCCGGGTCGCCTACCGGCTGGGCCTCACCGGTCCGGCGATCGGCGTGCAGACGGCCTGCTCCACCTCGCTGGTCGCGGTGCACCTGGCCGTGCAGTCGCTGCTGGCGGGCGACTGCGAGCTGGCGCTGGCCGGGGCCGCCGCCCTGCACATCCCGCAGGCCGCCGGCTACCGCTACGAGGAGGGGTCGATCCTCTCCCCCGACGGCGCCTGCCGGGCCTTCGACGCCGCGGCGGGCGGCACCGTCGGCGGCAACGGCGTCGCCGCCGTGCTGCTCAAGCGCCTGGACCGGGCGCTGGCGGACGGCGACACCGTGCACGGGGTGATCCTCGGCTCGGCCGTCAACAACGACGGCGGACGGAAGGTCGGCTACACCGCGCCCAGCGTGGACGGCCAGTCGGCCGTGGTCGGCCGGGCGCTGGACCTGGCGGGCGTACCGGCCGAGAGCATCGGCTACATCGAGGCCCACGGCACCGGCACCCCGCTCGGCGACCCGATCGAGTTCCGGGCGCTGGCCCAGGCGTTCCGCGCCCGGACCGACGCCGCCGGGTTCTGCTCGCTCGGCTCGGTGAAGCCCAACATCGGCCACCTGGACACCTGCGCGGGCATGGCGGGCCTGATCAAGGCGCTGCTGGTGCTGCGGCACGGCACCATCCCGCCGCTGGTGAACTTCACCAGCCCCAACCCCGCGCTGGAGCTGGCCGACAGCCCGTTCGTGCTGGCCGCCGACCGCCGGGACTGGCCGCAGGGCCCCACCCCGCGCCGGGCCGGGGTCAGCGCGCTGGGCGTCGGCGGCACCAACGCCCACCTGGTGCTGGAGCAGGCCCCCGAGGCCCCGGCCGTCGAACCGCGCCCGGCCCCGACCGTGCTGCCGCTGTCGGCCCGTACCGCCGAGGGCCTGACCGAGCTGGCCGCGCTGGTCCGCGACCGGCTGGACGCCGCACCCGCCCTCGCCCCCGGCGACCTGCCGCTCACCCTCGGCGCCGGCCGGCGTGCGCTGCGCCACCGACTGGCCGTCACCGGGCCCGACCCGGCCGCCCTGCGCAAGGGCCTGGACGCCTTCCTGGCGGGCCGGTCCACGGCCGGCGCGGCCCACCGGGAGACCGGGCGCGGCGAGGTCCGGCCGGTGCTGCTCTTCACCGGCCAGGGCGCCCAGTACCGGGGCATGGCCGCCGAGCTGCACCGCGCCTTCCCGGCCTTCCGGGCCGTCCTGGACGAGTGCGACCGGCTGCACCGGGAGAACTGGGGCGAGCCGCTGCTCCCGCTGCTGCTCGACCCCGCACCGCCGGGGACGGAGGACACCTGGACCACCGAGGCGGCGCAGCCCGCGCTGTTCGCCCTCCAGGCCGCCTACCTGCGGCTCTGGCAGGAGCTCGGCATCCGGCCGGCCGCCGTCGCCGGGCACAGCGCCGGGGAGTACGCGGCCTTCCACGCGGCCGGCGCGCTCGACCTCGCGGACGGGATGTTCCTGACGGCGCTGCGCGGCCGGCTGATGCACCGGCTGACCGAACCGGGTGCCATGACGGTGGTCTCGGCCGGCCCGGACCGGCTGGCCGGGCTCGGCGACTGGCTGCCCGGGGTGGACCTGGCCGTGGTCAACGGCAAGGGCCAGTGCGTGCTGGCCGGCCCGGCGCGCGAGATCGCCGCCGCCGAGGCCGTCCTGGCCACCGACGGGGTGTCCACCGAGCGGCTGGCCACCGACCGGGCGTTCCACTCCCGGCTGCTCGACCCGATGCTCGACCCGTTCCGCGACCAGCTGGCCCGGCTGCGGCTGCGGCCGCTGGCCGTCCCGCTGGTCAGCAACCTCGGCGGCGAGGTGCTGGCACCGGGGACCGTCCCGACGCCCGGGTACTTCCTCCGGCAGACCCGGGAGACCGCCCGGTTCGACCAGGTCCTCGCCGCGCTGGACGGGCAGGACCACGAGGTCTTCCTGGAGATCGGTCCGCACCCGACGCTCACCGGCATGGGCCGCCGGGAGCTGCCGGAGCGCCACTTCGTCGCCGGCGGCCGGCGCGGCGCCTCCCCGGAGCAGCAGTTCGACGCGGCCGCGGCGGCGCTCTGGTCGCACGGCGTCCCGCTCGACTGGGCCCGGTTCGCCGCCGCCCGGGACTGGCCGGACGGGCCGGCCCGCCGCGTCCCGCTGCCCACCACCGTCTACCGACGCCGCCGCCACTGGTTCACCGCCCCCGACCGGCCGACCACCGAGGACCCCGCCATGCGCCAGGACCCACCCCAGCAGACCGCGCCGGCCGCTGTGCCGGCCGCCGAGCCGGTCTCGGCACCGACGCCGAGCCCCGAGGAGCTCGCCGAGCAGGCCGTGCTGCGGCAGGTCGTCGAGCGGACGGCCCGCCAGCTCGGCTACGACGAGGCCTCGGTCGGCGCCGACGAGCCGTTCTTCGACCTGGGTGCCGACTCGCTCTCGATGATCAACATGATCCGCGACCTGGAGCGCGCGTTCCGGGTGCGGGTGTCGATGCGCGAGCTGTTCGAGGCGGCGGACACGCCGGCCCGGCTGGCCGGGCTGATCGCCTCCCGGCTGGAGCCGGCGGTGCTGGCCGCGCTGCTGCCGGCCGCCGAGCCGGAGCCGGTGGCGGAGCCCGCGCCCTCGGCCGTACCCGTGCCCGAGCCCGCGCCCGTGGTGCCCGCGGCTCCGGCCCCGGTCCCGGTTCCCGTCCAGGCTGCCCCGGCCGCCCCGGCTGCCCCGGCCGTCCAGGTTCCGGCGCCCCAGCCCGTCCCCGCCGCGCCCGCCGCCCCGTACGCCCCCGCCGCGCCCGCCCCGGTGACCGACGGCACCGGGCTGATCGAGCGCCAGCTCGCGCTGCTCGGCCAGTTCTCCGACCTGATGCGCGACCAGCTCGGCCTGCTGGCCGGAGGCGCACCCGCGCTGCCCCCGGCGGCCGCGCCCGCCGCCCTGCCCCCGGCCGCCGCACCGGTCCCGACCCCCGCCGTCGCCCCCGCCGCGGAAAGCCCGGCCGGCCCGGCCCCGGCCGAGGCCCCCGCCGTCCCACAGGCCCCCGCCGCCCCGCAGGTGCACGGCCCCCGGGTGACGGTCTCCCGCGAGTCCGGCATGGCCTCCGGCGGCCTGACCGACCAGCAGCGCGCCCACGTGGACGAGCTGGTCGCCCGCTTCACCGCCCGCACCACCGCCTCCAAGGCGATCACCCGCCGCCACCGCCGCACCCTGGCGGACAGCCGCGCCGTGGTCGGCTTCCGCTCCGGCACCAAGGAGATGCTCTACCCGCTGGCCGCCCGCCGGGCCCGGGGCTCCCGGCTGGAGGACGTCGACGGCAACCCGTACGTCGACATCACCATGGGCTTCGGCGTCCTGCTCTTCGGCCACGACCCGGAGTTCGTCTCCGAGGCCGTCCGCGAGCACCTCTCCTCCGGCCTGCGGCTGGGCCCGCGCGGCCCGGAGACCGGCGAGGCCGCCGAGCTGCTGGCCGAGCTGACCGGCACCGAGCGGGTCGCCTTCGCCAACTCCGGCACCGAGGCGAACGCCGGGGCGATCCGGCTGGCCCGCGCGTACACCGGCCGGGACAAGATCGTCATGTTCGAGGGCTCGTACCACGGCCACTTCGACCACACCCTGGGCCGGACGCTGGGCCACGGCGCCGACCGGGAGACCGTGCCGGTGTCCACCGGCATCCCGGGCAGCGCGGTCGCGGACCTGCTGGTGCTGCGGTACGGCGACCCGGAGAGCCTCAAGGTCATCGAGGAGCACGGCGACCGGATCGCCGCCGTCCTGGTCGAGCCGGTGCAGAGCCGCCACCCGGGCCGCCAGCCCGTCGACTTCGTCCGCTCGCTGCGCGAACTGACCACCCGGCTCGGCATCGTGCTGCTCTTCGACCAGATGCTCACCGGCTTCCGGCCGCACCTGCGCGGCGCCGAGGGCTTCTGGGGCGTCACCCCGGACCTGTCCACCTACGGCAAGGTGCTCGGCGGCGGCTACCCGATCGGCGCGATCGCCGGCCGGGCCGACATCCTGGACGGGATCGACGGCGGGCACTGGGACTACGGGGACGACAGCTACCCGCCCAAGGACACCACCTTCTTCGGCGGCACCTACATCCAGCACCCGCTGGCGATGACCGCCGCGGGCGCGGTGCTGCGCCACCTCAAGGCGGCCGGCCCCGGCCTCCAGGAGCGGCTGAACGCCCGCACCGACGAGCTGGCGGCCACCCTGAACGGCTTCTTCGAGGAGGAGGAGTTCCCGCTGCGCCTGGCGCACTTCGGCTCGCTCTTCCGCTTCGAGCCCCGGGCCGACATGGAGCTGCTCTTCCCGCACCTGCTGACCCGCGGGGTCTACGTGTGGGAGTGGCGCAACTTCTTCCTCTCCACCGCCCACACCGACGGCGACCTGGAGTTCGTGATCGACGCGGTCCGCGAGTCGCTGCGCGACCTGCGGCGCGGCGGCTTCTTCCCCGCCTCGCCCGGGGTCCGGCTGCCCGCCCCGCGGCCGGCCGCCGAACTCCCGGTGCCCGCCGAGGCCGTGGTCCGCGCACCCGCCGAGGCCCTCGCCTACGAACCGGTCAGCGACCCGCAGCGGCCGGTGGACTTCGGCCTCTACTTCTTCGGCGACTACCCGCTGGACTCCCCGGACGACGAGAAGTACCGGATCGTCCTGGAGAGCGCCCGCTTCGCCGACCGGCACGACTTCCACTCCGTCTGGCTGCCCGAGCGCCACTTCCACTCCTTCGGCGGCATCTTCCCCAACCCCTCGGTGCTGGCCGCCGCCCTGGCCCGGGAGACCAGCCGGATCCGGCTGAACGCGGGCTGCGCCGTGCTGCCGCTGCACCACCCGGTGCGGGTGGCCGAGGAGTGGTCGGTGGTCGACAACCTGTCCGGCGGCCGGGTCGGCCTGGGCTGCGCCAGCGGCTGGCACCCCAACGACTTCCTGTTCTTCCCGAAGCGCTACGGCAGCCACAAGGAGCTGATGCACCGGCAGATCGAGACCGTCCGCTCGCTGTGGCGCGGCGAGCCGTACCAGGGCCGCAACGGCAACGGCGAGCCGATCGAGGTGACCCTGCACCCGCGGCCGCTGCAGGAGCTGCCGCCGATGTTCACCGCGATCGTCGGCAACCCGGACAGCTTCCGCGAGGCGGCCCGCAACGACCTCGGCGTCATCACCAACCTGATGACCCAGGACGTCGCCCAGCTGGCCGAGAACATCGCGGTCTACCGGCGCACCCGGGCCGAGCACGGCCTGGACCCGGAGGCCGGCCGGGTGGTCGTGCTGGTCCACACCTACCTGGGCACCGACCTGGCCACCGCCCGCGAGCAGGCCTACCGGCCGTTCTGCAACTACCTCCGCTCCTCGCTCTCGCTGTTCGGGCAGATGGCCAACAGCCTGGGCCTGACCCTGGACTACGAGAACGCCCGCGAGGAGGACCTGGAGTTCGTGCTGGAGCGCGCGTACGAGCGCTACTGCGCCTCCCGCGCGCTGATCGGCACCCCGGAGAGCGTCCAGGGGGTGCTGTCCGAGCTGCGGGCGGCCGGCGCGGACGAGATCGCGGCCTTCGTCGACTTCGGGCTCTCCCCCGAGCAGGTCGCGGCCGGCCTGCCGCAGCTCGACGTGCTGCGCCGGGACACCCTGCGCGGCGCCCCGCTGTCCTACGCCCAGCAGCGGATGTGGTTCCTGCACCGGATGCTGCCCGACGGCGGGCAGTACAACGAGGTCAAGGCGATCGCCCTGGACGGGCCGCTCGACCCGCGGGCGCTGGACACCGCGCTGCGCCGGCTGGTCGAGCGCCACGTCGCGCTGCGCACCGTCTTCCGCGAGCAGGACGGCGAACCGTTCCAGCAGGTGCTGGCTCCGCCCGCCGGCCCGGTGCTGCAGCGGGTCACGGCCGACCCGGCGGCCCGGGACGCCGTCGCCGACCTGGTCGCCGCCGAGGGCGCGCACCGCTTTGACCTGGCCGAGGGCCCGCTGTTCCGGGCCCTGCTGCTGGAGCAGGCGGCCGACCGGCACGTCCTGGTCCTGTCGATGCACCACATCGTGATCGACACCCTGTCCACCGTGGTGATCACCCGCGAGCTGGGCGAGCTGTACCTGGCCGCCCAGGAGGACCGGGCCGCCCGGCTGCCGGTGCTCGCCACCGGCCCGGCCGCCGAGGCCGCCCGGGAGCGGGCCCGGGTGGCGGCCGGCGAGTACGACGAGAGCCTCGCCCACTGGCGCAAGGTGTTCGGCGGCGGCGACCTGCCGGTGCTGGCCCTGCCCACCGACCGGCCGCGCCCGGCCGTGCCGGACGGCCGCGGCCGCGCCTTCGTCCACCACCTGCCCGCCGAACTCGCCGACGGACTGCGGGAGTTGGCCAGGACCCAGCGCTCGACCCTGTTCATGGTGCTGCTCACCGGCTTCGCCGGCGTCCTGCAGCGGTACGCCGGCCAGGACGAGATCGTGCTCGGCACCCCGGTGGCCAACCGGGCCGAGGGCACCGAGGACCTGGTCGGGTTCTTCGTCAACACCCTGGCGCTGCGGCTGGACCTCTCCGGCGAGCCGGCCTTCGCCGAGGCGCTGGGCCGGGTCCGCTCCACCGCGCTGGACGCCTACGAGCACCAGCAGCTGCCCTTCGAGGTGCTGGTGCAGGAGCTGAACCCGCAGCGCGACACCAGCCGCAACCCGCTGTTCCAGGTCATGGTCGAGTTCGAGAACCACGCGGTCTTCGAGCTGGACCTGCCCGGGCTGACCGCCCGTCCGCTGGACCACGTGCCGGACCGCGCCGCCTTCGACCTGACGCTCTTCCTGACCAGCCTGCCCGACGGCATCCGCTGCCACGTGGAGTACGCCGAGACCCTCTTCGACCGGGCCACGATCGACCGGCTGCTCGGCGCCTTCGAGCGGCTGCTCACCGCCGCGGTCGCCGACCCGCGGCGCCCGCTCGCCGAACTGACCGCGGCCCCCGCCGACCCCGCCCTGGAGCACGGCCCCGAGGCCGCCCGGGCCCCGGAGCACCCGCTGGCCACCGTCGCCGCGACCGCCGCCGAGCGGCCCGAGCGGACCGCGGTGGTCACCGCCGACGGCACCGAAACGGACTACCGCACCCTGCTGGCCCGGGCGGACGAGCTGGCCGGCCGGCTGCTGGCGGCCGGCGTCCGCGAGGGCGGCCGGGTGGGCGTGCTGCTGCCCCGCTCGGTGGACCAGGTGGCCGCGCTGCTGGCCGTGCTGCGCCTGGGCGCCGTCCACGTGCCGGTCGACGTGCTGCAGGGCCCCGAGCGCTGCCGGCTGATCGTCGAGGACAGCGCGCCGGCCGTCCTGCTCACCACCTCGCCGGACGCCGCGGCGGAGCTCGGGCTGACCGTCCCGACGGTGCTCACCGGCACCGCCCCGGCCGGCGCCGCCCCCGCCGAGCTGCCCCCGCTGCCCGCCCCCTCCGACCGGGCGCCCGCCTACCTGCTGTACACCTCCGGCTCCACCGGCCGCCCCAAGGGCGTGCTGATGCACTCGCTGGGCCTGGCCCACTTCGTGGCCTGGAACGTCGCCGGCCACCCGGCGGCCCGGACGCTCCAGTACGCCTCCTGCGGGTTCGACGTCAGCGTCCAGGAGATCCTGACCACGCTGGCCGGCGGCGGCACCCTGCTGCTGATCGACGAGGAGACCCGCTACGACGTGACGGCGCTGGCCGCCGTCGTCCGGGCCACCCGGGCCGAGCGGCTCCACCTGCCGTACACGCCGCTGGCCGCGCTGGTCGAGGCGCTCGGCGAGGAGCCGGTGCCGCACCTGCGGGAGCTGATCTCGGGCGGCGAGCAGCTGCTGCTCACCCCCGGGCTGCGGGCCTTCCTGCACCGCAACCCCGGCTGCCGGCTGCTGAACCACTACGGCCCGACCGAGACCCACGCGGTGACGGCCGGCGAGCTCGACCCGGACGGCCCCGAGTACGCGCCGATCGGGCGCCCGACCCCGGGCAGCCGGATCGTGCTGCTGGACGCCGCCGGACGCCGGGTGCCGGCCGGAGCGGTCGGCGAGATCCACGTCCTGGGCGTCCAGGTCGGCATCGGCTACCCCGGCCGCGAGCAGGAGAGCGCCGCCGTCTTCACCGACACCCCCGACGGCCGCCGCTACCGCACCGGCGACCTCGGCCGGTGGCGGCCGGACGGCCGGCTGGAGTACCTCGGCCGGGCCGACCGCCAGGTCAAGGTCCGCGGCTACCGGGTCGAGCCGGGCGAGATCGAGACCGTGCTGGCCCGCGTGCCCGGCGTGCGCGCCGCCGCCGTGACGGCGCGTCGCACCGCGGCGGGCACCGTGCTCGCCGGGTACGTCGGCTGCCCGGCCGCCGAACTGCCCCGGGTCCGCGACGAGTTGGCCGACCTGCTGCCCGACTACATGGTGCCCGGGCTCTGGGCCGCCGTCGACGCCCTGCCGTTCAACACCAACGGCAAGCTGGACACCGCCGCCCTGCCGGAGCCGCGCCCGCTCGGCGCGGACGAGCCGGAGGCCACCCCGGCCACCGAGCTGGAGCGCACCGTGCAGCGGCTCTGGGAGGAGGAACTCGGCCGCCCGGCCGGGGTGGAGACCTCCTTCTTCGACCTGGGCGGGCACTCGCTGGCCGCCACCCGGCTGCTGAACCGGGTCCGCGAGGCGACCGGCCTGCGGATCGGCGTGCTGGACTTCTTCCGCCGCCCGACCGTCCGCGCGATGGCCGCCCACCGGCCGGCCGTCGAGCAGGCCCCGGCCCCGGCGTACGAGGAGGGCACCCTGTGAGCGCCGCGGAGGAGGGCTGGGAGCAGCTGCTCAAGCTGCTCGACGAACGCGAGATCGTGCTGCGCACCACCGGCGACCGGCTCGGCTACCTGGCCCCCGCCGGGGCGATGGACGAGGAGGTCACCGGTTTGGTCCGGGCGCACCGCGACCGGCTGCTGACCACCCTGACCGGCGCCGGGGCCGCCCTGGCCGCCGCGCCGGCCGGGGTGGGGCAGCGGCGGATGTGCCGGGCCCACGCGGGCTCGGCCGATCCGGCGGTGTGGAACATCACCCAGCGGATCACCCTGCGCGGCCCGCTGGAGCCCGAGCGGCTGGCCGCCGCGCTGACGGCGGTGGTCGAGCGGCACGAGAGCCTGCGGACCCGCTTCGTGGACACCGAGCTCGGGGTGCTCCAGCAGGTGCTGCCGGCCACCCCGCTGGACGTCCCGGTCGAGGACCTGCGCGCGCTCGCGCCCGCCGAACGGGACGCGGCGCTCGCCGCGGCCCTCGACGCCGAGGTCGCCCGCCCGTTCGACCTGGCCGCGCCCCCGCTGCTGCGCGCCCGGCTGCTGCGCCCGGCGGAGCAGGAGTGGGTGCTGCTGCTGCTCATCCACCACATCGCGGTCGACGGCTGGTCGCTGGCCACCGTGCTGGACGACCTGGGCGCGCTCTACCGGACCGGCGGGCCGCTGCCGGAGGAGCCCGGGCGGATGACCGACTACGCCTGCTGGGAGCGGACGGTGGTCACCCGGGACGCCGTCGCGGCGGCCGTCGACCACTGGGTCGGGGCGCTCAGCGGCGCCCCGCTCGCGGTGGACCTGCCCACCGACCGGCCGCGCCCCGAGCGGCGCTCCGGGCGTGGGGAGACCGCCGCGTTCCGGATCCCGGCGGCGCTGGGCGAGGCGGTCGGGCGCTACGCCGCCGGGCGCTCGACCACCGCCTCGGCGGTGATCGTGGCCGCGTTCGCCCGGCTGCTCGGCTCGCTCAGCGGTGCGCCGGAGACGTTCCTGCTGATCTCCAACGCCAACCGCACCCGGCCGGCCGACGAGCGGGTGGTCGGCCTGCTCACCAACAGCATGCCGGTCCTGGTGCCCAGCCGGGCCGACGCCGGGTTCGGGGAGCTGGTGGACCGCGCCGCCGCCGCGATCGGCTCCGGCCTGGACCACTCCGTGGTGCCCTTCGGCCTGCTGGTCGACGCGCTGCGGGAGCGGGGCCTCCCGCTGCCCGCCTGGCACCCGCAGATCCTGCTGGCCGTCCAGAGCACCCCGGCCATCGCCCTCGACCTCCCCGGCCTGGCCGTCGGGATCGAGGACATCCCCGGCCCGTCCGCCCGCGCCGACTTCGCGTTCTCCCTCACCCCGGACGCCGACGGCTACGCGGGCCTCGCCGAGTACGACGCCGACCTGTTCGACCCGGACACCGTCCGGGGCTGGCTGGACGCCCTGGTGGCGGACCTGGCCCGGCAGTTGGCGGTCCCGCTCGGCTGATCCGCCGGGCCCCGGCGGGCTCCCGGTGGGCGGCACCCCCGCCCACCGGGGCCCCGGGAAACCCGTTGGTCGCCGGTCGGCCGACGGTGATAGACATGTGACATGTTACAAGGCACTCACATCACCCTGCGGGCCCGTCACGACGCCGACCTCCCGGTGCTGCTGGCCGAGCTGTACGACGACGTGGCGACCCGCTCGCGGGCCGACTCCCGGCCCTGGCGGCCCGTCCCGCCGGGCTCGGCACACTCCCCGTACGCGGTCCCCGGGCCGTCCGACGAGGCCGCCTGCTTCTCCGTGGTCGAGACGGCCTCCGGGGAGCTGGCGGGCGAGGCCCTGCTGTGGGGCATCGACGCCCACAACCGCAGCGCCCACGTGGGCCTCGCCCTGCGGCCGGGCCACCGGGGGCGCGGACTCGCCCCGGACGTCCTGCGGGTGCTCGGCCACTACGCCTTCCCCCTGCTCGGCCTGCACCGCCTCCAGCTGGAGACGCTCGCCGACAACACCCCGATGCTCCGGGCCGCCGCCGCGGCCGGCTTCACCGTCGAGGGGCGGCTGCGCCGATCCGCCTGGGCGGACGGGCGGTTCGTGGACCAGGTGGTGCTCGGCCTGCTGTCCGAGGAGTGGCGGCGCTGAGGGCCGGGCCGCCGGGTCAGCCGAGCGGGCGGCAGAGCAGGGCCGCCGGGGCTCCGTACTGGAGGCGCTGCCAGGTGGAGGCGACGCCGGCCAGGTACTCGCCGTCCGCGCACTGGCCCTTGTAGCGGCCCGGCGCCCAGTCGCTCGCCACCGAGCCGCCGGTGGCGGGCCGGTTGTCGCCGCGGTCGAACCAGAGGGTGCGGCCGGTCAGCGGCAGCGGTGCCGCCGCGGGGGCGCAGAGCAGGGCGGCCATCGCGCCGTTGCGCACGCTGTAGCCGACGGCGAAGGTGCGGTCGGGGCACTGGAGCTTGTCGTAGCCGGACGCCCAGTCCCCCTCGGTGACGTAGCGTTCGTCGGTGACGGTGGTCCACTCGCCGCCGCCGACGGCCGGCCCGCCCGCGTCGGTGCACAGGGCCCGGCTGTCACCGCGGGCCAGGGCGGTCAGGCGCTGGCCGTCCGGGCAGTCGCCCTTGCGGTTGCCGACGCTCCAGTCCGGGCGGGCGAGCATCCGCCGGGAGAGGTTCTGGTCGGCGTGGTCGAGGGCGAGCATGTTCCAGTGGCGCACCGCGGGCACCGGGCCGCTCGCCGCCGGGGCGCCGACCAGTCGGGTCCAGTCGGCGGCCCGCCAGTCGCCGGGGTCGGTGAGGCCGGTGCGCCGGCCGTCGGGGCCGTAGGAGAGCAGCGCCCAGGTGTCCAGCGGCCGGCCGGCGGTGTCGGCCCAGCCGACCAGCGGCCAGACGGCGAAGTCGGTGTCGTTCCGCGCCAGGACGTCGGTGAACGCGTGCAGCCAGGCCTGCTCCTTCGCGTCCGTCGAACCCCGGCCGCCCGCGCCGAACTCGCTGATCCACACCGGGGCGGTGAAGTGCTGCCCGGCCCGGGTGACGAACAGCGCCTCGTCGTCCACCACCTGGGCGAGCTGCTCGGGGGTGAAGTCCTGGTACCGCGGGTCGTCGGTGGCTCCCGGGCCGCTGCCCGCACCGGTGTTGGCCGGGCCGGTGTAGCCGTAGAAGTGCGCGGAGTAGACCAGCTTGCCGGAGTCGACCAGGGAGTGGGAGAGGGTGCGCACCGGCGTGAGCATCGGGCGGCCGTGGCTGAACCCCGCGGCGGGGACGCCGTACCAGTTGATGCCCTCCATGACGACCAGCAGGTCCGGGTCGGCCTGGAGGATGCGGTTGCCCGCCTCCTCGAAGGCGGCGTACGCGTCGTGGGCGTCGCCGAGGCCCCAGTTGGGGTCGTCCCAGACGTCCCGGCGGACCTCGTTGCGCAGGTCGGCGCCGACCACCCGCTTGTCGGCCTTGTAGCGGTTCACCATGAACAGCCAGTCGTCCACCCATTGGGCCGTCGACTGGCCGCTGTTCCAGCGCTCGTTGCCGTCCAGGCCGCAGCAGAACCGGTAGCCGGTGGTGTGGTTGTTGAGGATGACCGCGAAGCCGTCGGCGGTGAGCGCGGCGACCACGGCGTCGAAGACCTGGAGCGGGGTCCGGCCGCGCAGCTGCGGGTTGGCGGCGACGGCGGAGTCCGGGACGGGGGCGGTGTCGTGGATCATCGCGTCGGCGAACGGCAGCCGGATGCTGTTGACGCCCAGCTCGTGGAAGTCGGCCAGCAGCCGGGCCACCGGCACCCGGTCCAGGCCCAGCGGGATGTTGTGCGACACCTGCCCGGCCTGGTTGTTGGCCGGGTCGTCGGCGCTCCCGCTGCCCTGCCAGGTGCCCTGGGCTCCGGCCCAGTTGGCGGACTTCAGCTTGAAGCGGTTCCCGTCGGCGTCCACGACGTAGCGCCCGCGGGTGCTCAGCGGGCCGGTCCAGGACGCGGCCGGCCGGGCCCCGCCCCCGTCGTCCGGCGCCGCGACCCCGGGGCCCGCCGTCAGCACGGCGAGCACCGGCAGGGCCGCGACCAGGGCGAGCAGTCGCGCCGCGAGACTCTTCATCGTCATCCCCGCTGTGGTGAGGTGGCTCGGGCCGTCACCCGGCGCGTACGGCACCGTCGGCGAGGAGTGACAATATGACGGATCCTCATGTTCGGGAAGGGCGCGCGTCGCGGCTCCGCTCAGTCCTCGGCACCCTCCCCCGGGCCGTCCTCGGCGCGCTGGTCCTCGGTGCGCCCGGTGCGCCAGTAGCCCATGAAGCAGACCGCGCGCCGGTCCATCCCCCGCTCGCCGACCAGGTGGCGGCGCAGTGCGCGGACCGCGGCCGCCTCCCCGGCGATCCAGGCGTACGGCGAACCGCCCGGCAGTTCGGCGGCGCGCACCGCCTCGGTGAGGCCCGGCGCGCCGGCGCCGCGGTGGAGCCAGACGGTCTCGACGCCGGGGCGGCCGGTCGGGAGGTAGGCCTCCTCCGCCGGGCCGTCCACCTCGGCGAAGACCCGGACCGGCAGGTGCCCGGGCAGCTCCTCCAGGACGGCGGCGACGGCCGGCAGCGCCGACTCGTCCCCGGCCAGCAGGACCCAGTCGGCCTCGGCGGGCAGCCGGAACTCGACGCCGCCGGCCTGCTCGACGGCCGGCCCGCAGACCACCACCCGGTCCCCCGGTGCGGCGTTGACGGCCCATCGGGAGCCCGGGCCGGTGTCCCCGTGCACGGCGATGTCGATGTCGATCTCGTCCGGGTCGCGGCGCTGCCCCCGGACGGTGTAGGTGCGCAGCACCGGGCGCACCTCCGGCGACATCTCCCGCCAGCTGCGGTACCAGCCGAAGTCGCCGTCGCCGGGCGGGACCAGCGGTTCGGACTGGCCGGCGAGCGGCAGCAGCAGCTTGATCCGCTGGTCGAGGCCGCCGTTGACGAACCCGGTGAGGCTCTCACCGGTGAGCGTGATCCGGACCAGGTGCGGGGTGAGGGTCGCGGTGCGGGCGACGCGCAGCGGGAAGAGCGCGAAGCGGGCGGGGGCGGTGACGGTGGACAGGGCGGGCTCCTTACCGGCGGAACGGGCGAACGCCGCGGTCGCGCCGGTCCGTAACACCCTCGGCGCGCACCGCAACTTAGGTGAGGCTAACCTAAGATTCACGCCGAGAACACCCACTTTCCGGCCGTTACGACCGGCCCCCGGTCCAGGCCGACTCGCGCAGCAGCCGCAGGCCGTTGAGCCCGACGATGACGGTCGACCCCTCGTGGCCGAGCACGCCCAGCGGCAGCGGGAGGGGGGGCGAGTTCGTCGCGGACGATCACCGCGTCGGCGGTCTCCAGGGCGGCGGCGGCCGACCCGCTGGACCCGGACGAGCCGGCCGGCGGCGCGGGGCGCTGAGC
>NZ_JBEXJK010000204.1:0-14579 GCF_040609095.1 Kitasatospora sp. NPDC004799 | reverse complement strand
GTGCGCCGGGGAACGCCGCCGCGGGCCGCCGGGATCGCCGTCCCCGGCCTGGTGGGCGGCGGCGGTCGGCTGGGCGGTGGCCGCGGGGCGGTGCGCGGCCCCGGCGGCGGTGGCCGACTGGGTGCCGACGACGCCGACCGTGATCAGCGCGGCGGCGAAGCAGGCCGCGGCGGCGAGCCGGTTGCGGCGAACGGACGTCTGGGCGGTCTGGTTCTCGGTCATCTGGTCCCCCTGCTGGTCGGGACGCCTGCTGCGTCCTCGTACAACCGGGGAGATGCCGCCGGAGAGGGGAAAGTTGGAGCCCCGAGCCGCTGTTTCACAGCTGTGACAGAGCGGCCCTGACGACGCGGTCCATCGCGGCCGTCCCCAGGCAGGCGTCGACCTCCAGCACCCCGTAGTGGGTGCCGTTGCGCAGCACGGCGATGCCGCCGCAGGGCTCCTTACCCTCGGGCGCCCTGCCCTCGGTGTTGAGGGATCCCTGGTACATGCCCATCCAGCTCGCGGTGACGTCCGGGCCGAGCTGCAGCGTCGCGGGCCTTCCGTAGACCCAGTGCCCCGGCGGTGTCTCCTGGCAGGGCACCTCCTCCAGCAGCAGGCGGTCGGCGAAGTTCCGCGCCCGGGCAGGGCTCGGGGTGTCGGCGACGACCTCGCGGGCGACCTGGTCGGCGTGGTCGAGGGCCAGCGTGGGGTCCTCCGGGGTGGTGCGGGTGCTGGTCGTCAGCCCGCGGAAGTGGGCACCGGGCCCGCCCAGGGCCTGGGTGAGGGTCTTCTCGCCGGTGCAGGCCGCGTTGGCGTAGAACCCGTCGCCGTACCGGTCGGCGACGTGGATCCGCCCGGGGTCGAGGTCCGGGCCGAACGCCGCGGGATCCAGCAGGTTCGCGGCCGTCGCCAGCCCGGTCGCGGCGGTCGCGGCGGTCGCACCGGTCGGCGAGGCGGAGCCGGAGCCGGCGGCCGAGGAGGCGGGCGTCGGGCCGGACCCGCCGGGCGTCGCGGGGGCGGACGCGCCCTGGGACGCCCCGCCGGCCGCGGTGGAGCCGGGGGGCGTCGGCAGGACGAACCGGCCGGTCGCCAGCCCGAGCGCGGCGGCCGCCACCAGGGCGGCGACGGCGGACCGGGGCCGGACGGCGACGCGGCCGCGGCCCGCCGCGGGGCGGCCGTTCACCGACCGGGGACCAGGCGCTCGCGCATGAAGCGGCGGGCCTGGTGGATGCGGTCCTTGACCGTGCCCAACGGGACGTCCAGCGCCTCGGCCACCTGGGTGTAGGTCAGGTCGCCCAGGTCGCGCAGCACGAAGGCCTCCACCAGGGCGGGGTGCTGCTGCTCCAGCGCGGCCAGCGCCTCCATCACGTCGAGCCGGGTCCCGGCGATGACGCTGGTGGTGCGCGGGTCGACGGACTCGGGGAGGTCGGCGTGGCTGTCCTCGGAGCGCCGGCGCATCGAGCGGTAGGTGGACCGGGCGGCGTTCGAGGCGATCACCGTCACCCAGCCCAGGAAGGAGCCGCGGCC
The DNA here is from genome assembly GCF_040609095.1 of Kitasatospora sp. NPDC004799. Lineage (NCBI taxonomy): Bacteria > Bacillati > Actinomycetota > Actinomycetes > Kitasatosporales > Streptomycetaceae > Kitasatospora > Kitasatospora sp. NPDC004799. Next base: position 13,073 of record NZ_JBEXJK010000204.1, on the reverse strand, counting down.
GCCGTACTCGCCCAGGTGCGTGCTGACGGAGAGCAGCGCGTCCTGCGCGGCCTCCTCCGCGTCGGCGTGGTGGGGCAGGAAGCGCGAGCAGCGGCGCAGCACCAGCGGCCGCAGCTTGGCCAGCAGGTGCTCCATCGCCCCCGGGTCACCCGCCTGAGCCGCCGTCACGAGCCGTTCCAGCTCGCCGTCCTCGTACACCCGGATCCCCCCGATCGTCCCGCCTGGCCTGCCACCCCGTCGAACGGGAGTTCCGCACTCCCCCCGACTCCGGCAGAATGCTGCCACATGCGCAAGCTCGGCCGTTACCTCCTCCTGGAGCGGCTCGGAGCCGGCTCCTTCGCCACGGTCTGGAAGGCCTACGACCCGGAGCTGGACACCGAGGTCGCGGTGAAGGTGCTGGCCGAGAACTGGGCCGCCAACGCCGATGTGCGCGAGCGGTTCCTGGCGGAGGCGAGGCTGCTGCGCCGGATCGCCAGCCCGCGGGTGGTCCGGGTGCACGACGTCGGGGTGCAGGAGGACCAGCCCTACTTCGTCATGGACTACGTGCGCGGCGGCACCCTGGCGGACCGGGTCGGGCAGTGCGACCCGCAGGAGGCGCTGCGGCTGGCCGCGGAGGCGGGCTACGCGGTCCAGGTCCTGCACGAGGCGGGGGTGGTGCACCGCGACGTCAAGCCGTCCAACCTGCTGCTCGCCGACGGCCCCGAGCCCGCCGCGGTGCTGGTGGCGGACCTGGGCAGCGCGAAGCAACTGGCCGACGCGTCCGGGCTGACGGTGACCACCGGCACGCCCGCGTACATGGCGCCGGAACAGGCCTTCCAGACCGGCGGGTTCGACGGGCGGGCCGACGTGTACGCGCTGGCCGTCGTGGCCTACGAGCTGCTGACCGGGCAGAAGCCGTTCGGCCCGGGCGGCCGCGCCACGGCCCTGATGACCGACCAGCCGACCGCCTCGACGCTGCCGGCGCTCCCGGCCGGAGTGGACCTCCCGCCGAACGTCGTCCTGCTGCTGCGGGCCGCGATGTCCGTCGAGCCGGCGGACCGGCCGCCGACCGCCCGGGCCTTCGCGGACGCCCTGCTGGCCCCGGTCCCGCAGGCCCAGCCCCCGGAAGGCTCCGGGTGGCTGACCCCGCGCGCGGTCTGGCTGGCGGCGGGCACGGTGTTCGCGGCGACGACCCTGCTGAGCTGGCTGCTGCGGTGAACCCGACGACGAATCCGGCCACGAACGCGTGAAGCGTCCCGGTCCTCGGGCGGTGGCCGCCGACGGCTGCCATAGGGTCGGCGGTATGCGACTGAGCACGGTGATCCTCCCCACCCACCGGTGGGCCGAGGGGCAGAAGATCTGGCGGCGGGCCGAGGACCTCGGCTTCCACGCCGCGTACACCTACGACCACCTGAGCTGGCGGTCGTTCCAGGACGAGCCGTGGTTCGGCTCGGTCCCGACGCTGACGGCGGCGGCCTGCGCCACCGAGCGGCTGCGGCTGGGCACGCTGGTGACGTCGCCGAACTTCCGGCACCCGGTGACGCTGGCGAAGGACCTGATCACGCTGGACGACGTGTCCGACGGGCGGTTCACGCTGGGGATCGGGGCCGGCGGGACGGGGTTCGACGCGACGGCGCTGGGCCAGGAGGCGTGGTCGCCGAAGGAGCGGGCGGACCGGTTCGGGGAGTTCCTGCCGCTGCTGGACGAGCTGCTGCGCAACGACGCGACGACCCGCGAGGGGACGTACTACTCGGCGGTCGAGGCGCGGAACATCCCAGGCTGCGTGCAGACCCCGCGGCTGCCGTTCTACGTGGCCGCGACCGGCCCGCGCGGGCTGAAGCTGGCCGCCGAGTACGGGCAGGGCTGGGTGACGTACGGCGACCCGCGCGGGCCGGCGGACGTGCCGGTGGACCAGGCGCCCGAGGTGATCGCGGCGCAGCTCGAGAAGCTGACGGCGGCCTGTGCGGCGGCCGGCCGGGACGCGGGCGAGCTGGAGAAGGTGCTGCTGCAGGGGTCCACGGCGGAGCGGCCGCTGCAGTCGGTGGACGCCTTCGTCGACTGGGCGGGTACCTACCGGGAGCTGGGGATCACCGAGCTGGTGATCCACTGGCCGATCCCCGACTCGATCTTCGAGAACGACCTCGCCGTCTTCGAGAAGATCGCCACCGAGGGCCTGGCCCAGCTGGGCTGAGCCCCGTGACCGGGGAGGGTGTCCGGCGGGGGCGCTAGTCTGTCCGCCGCACCACCACCTGATCATGCGTCACCACGGGGGTTCCTTCGTCATGCCTTCTTCCCGCCCCAGCAGACTGCTCGCCGCCGCCCTGGTCGCCGCCGCGGCGTTCGGCCTGGCCGCCTGCGGCCCGGACAACTCCTCGGACCAGGGCGCGGGAAGCGGCGCGACCACCGCGGCCCCGACGGCCGCCGCACCGACCGGCGCACCGGCGGCCACCGCCACCGGCAAGCCGTCCACCGCGGCCAAGCCGTCCGCGGCCGGTCAGCCGTCCGCCGACGGCGAGCCGGAGGGCTTCTGCACCCACGGGCCGCTGCCCGCCGGCCAGAAGTGGATCTACCCGGTGAAGGGCACCAGCGCGACGACCCTGGTCTACCAGGACACCAAGGACGTCTGCGGCGTCAACGACGTGGGCTTCGAGCCGGTCGGCGCGGACAGGAGCGCCCCGTTCGCGCCGACCGCCAAGGGCCACCTGAGCTCGGTGCTGGCCCCGCCGAAGGACGTCAACCTGGCGGACCTGGTGAAGCACGTCACCGAGTGCCTCGCCGCGCCGCGCAACGACAAGGGCTCGTACCCCTGCTCGGCCGGCGACTACAAGGTGGCGATCGACGCCTCCGGCAAGGTCACCGAGCTGTGGGAGCGCGCCCACAGCTGACGCGCCCACAGTGGGCGGGCCCGCAGCTGACGGCCGCCGGGAGCGGCGCCGGTCGGCTCACCCCGCGGTGACCGCTTCGGCGCCGCCCGCGCAGCCCAGCTGCTTCCCGGCGGCGCGCTCGGCGAAGCCGCGGGCGAGCTCGTCCATCCGCGCCCGGCCCGGCCCGTCCGCGAGGACCTTTCCGTCCTCGCCGGTGAGGGTGACGACGGCCCGGTAGCCCGTGCGCCTGCCGTCCAGCGTGCATTCGAAGGAGACCGCCCCGGCGCTGTCGCCGCCGCGCCGCGCGACGCCGAACGCCGCTTCGGCGGTCAGCAGCCGTCCGTCCTCGCCGTTGGCCGAGCACCGTACGGAGGCCGGGTTGCTCTCGTCCGCCGTCCGGTAGTCCGTCCGCACCCGGACCCGGGGAGTGCCGCCCAGCACCTCGGTGACGCCCGGGTCGTCGAGCAGGCCCCGGCACTCGCCGTGCGACAGGGTGACGGCCGGCGGGCGGTAGGACGTCTGCTCGAGGTACACGTGCCAGCCGAGCAGGCCGCCGCCGAGCAGCAGTGCGGCCCCGCCCGCGATCAGGGCCCGGGGGTGCTTCATGAGCACTGCTCCTTCCTCGTCTCCACCAGCGCGGCCCGGGCGAGCTGTTCGAGGTCGGCCTGGACGCCGCCGGGACCGCCGGAGGCGCGGGCGGCCTCCCCGGCGACGATCTCCAGCTCGACATAGTCGTACCGCGGGTCCTTCCCGGTCAGACAGCCCGCGGCCGCGGCGGCGCCGCCCGGCCACGAGGCGCCGAGGCCCCCGGCGTCGAAGGTGCGTGCGTCCGGCCGCTCGGCGGCCTCGGAGGCGAGGGCGAGCTGACCCCGGTGTCCGACGGACGTGAGGGTGAGCACGGTGCGCCCGTCGATCCGGATGACACAGGTCCGCGGGCCGTCGCCGAGGACGGCCTCCGTCCGGTCCTCGGAGTCCTGGTCGCCGTCCGGCAGCAGCCGCCCGAGCGGGGTGTCGGGGCCGGTGGGCAGGTGGCAGAGGCGGGCGGACCGGCCGGCGGCCTCGGCCGGGCGGTGGCCCTGCCAGTCTCGGTAGCCGACGAACCCGGCGGCGGCCACCGCCACGACCAGCACGCCGGGCAGCAGCAGCGGATCGTGCAGGCGCCCGGCCCACCGGCCCGCCAGGGACCGGGCCCAACGGGCCGGGAGCCCGCTCACGCGTCGCCCTTCGCGTTGGTGCTGACGTTGTTCGCCGTCCCGCGCGACATGCCGTGGAGCGCGCTGTCCCGGGCGCTGTTGGCGAGCCGGTCGAGGTCCTCGCGGGAGATCCCGGTGCCGCCGCCGGCGTCCCGGACCGCCTGGTCGGCCCCCCGGGCCACCCGGCCCTCGGCCTCGGCGGTGTGGTCGCGGCTCTCCTGGCGGCCGTCCTCGGTGGTGTCGTGCTTGTTGGCCTCGATCACGCTGTCGGCGATCTCGTCGATCAGCGCGCCGGCGAGCTCGCCGCCGAGCGGGACCTTCTCGGTCACGGTGCCGATGACGGCGTTGAAGGCGTCCTTGCCGTAGCCGACGTTCTTCTCCAGCGCGTCGTTGAACTCCTTGTCGGAGACGGCGTGCTGGTTCTGCACCTCGTCCACCCGGGCCTGGTTGAGGTAGCCGCTGACGACTCCGCCGGACTCCGCGTTGTGCTTGATGTCCGACTCCAGCCGGGCGAAGTCGGTCTGCCCGCTGTCCAGGTGGCCGCGGATGAGCGCGGTGGTGTACGCCTGGTTGGCGTTGGTCACCGCGCCGTAGGCGTCCGGGTCGCGCCCGAGGGCGTCGAGCAGGCCGGCCACGGACGAGGCGTTGAGCGTGGCCGGGGAACCGTTGACCGGCAGGTCGTGCCCGTGGGAGAGCGAGTTCTGCACGTCCCCGATGTACTCGGCGGTCATGTGCCCGAGGCTGCCGCGCATCGCGGCGAGCTTGCCGTCGCCCTTGATGTCGTCCAGCGCGCCGTCGCCGCCGTGCCGGCCGAAGGTGTCCACGACCTTCTGCATCAGGTCGGCCTGCTCGGTGGTGTGCCGGGCCGGCGGGACGGGGCCCGGCTCGTCGTACGGGTGGCCGGTGGTGGCCGCCTCCAGGGCGCGGCCGAGCGCGGCCGGCCCGGCCTGCTTGCTCGCGTCCCAGACCTTGGAGTCCCGCGAGGTGGTGTCCGGGATCCAGTCCTTGTCGTGGACGAAGTAGTCGAAGTAGTCGGCCGGCTCGGGCTTGCCGCCCTGGTTGACCGTGCCGTCCTCGTTGTACGCGGTCGGCCGCTCGGTGAAGAACTTGGTGGAGGCCTCCGGGCTGTGCGCGAGCGCCTCCAGCACGGCCGTGGTGGGGCGGAAGCCGGAGCCCGCCTCGTCGCCGCCGGTCAGGTTGAAGCCCTGGATCTTCGAGCCGGGCGGCGGGGCCGGCCAGTACTTGTCCTGGGTGTCGAGCTGGGTGACGTGCTCGGCGATCGGGTTGATGAAGTGGGCGTCGTAGTCGCCGTTCATCAGGATGCCGGAGAGCACCTGGTAGCCGTACGGCACGTAGTCCAGGCCGGAGGCCCGGTACGGCTTGTCCCAGACGGGCTGGGAGCCGGCCTTGCGCAGCGCGGCGGACCATTCGTCGGACAGGTGCGGCTCGTTGCTGGTGCGGGTGGCGGTGGCCAGGCTGAGCCCGAGGTTCTTCTGGAGGTCCTGGTAGGCCTTCCAGCGCGGGGACTTGTCGTCGCGGGGGTGCGCCGGGTCGCCGACCATGCCGTTCCAGGACTTGATCAGGCCGTCCGGGCCGAGGTCCTGGTAGAACTTGGTGGCGAACTTCGGGTCGTCGCCGTGCGAGGCCAGCAGCGAGTTCAGCTCGGTGAGTTCGGGCTCGCTGATGTCCCCGCCCTTGGCCGCGAGCTGGGCGGCGCGCCGGCCGTCCGCCTCGGGGCCGGAGCCGATGGCCTTGCCGTTGAAGGACTTCGCTCCGTCCGTCATGCTGTCGGAGCGCAGCGCCCAGGCGATCCGCTCGTCGGCCGCGGCGGCCTCCGCGACGGCGGCGTCGATCGCCTTGCGGGCGGCCTCGGCCTTGTCGCCCCACTCCTTCTGGTAGTCCCGCATCGCCTCGTAGTCGTGCCGGGTGGCGTTGTCGGCCGGGGGCCAGCTCACGGTGCCGTTGTCGGTGACGGTCAGTCCGGCCGTGCGGGCGTCGGCGACCGCCTTGTCCAGCTTGGCCTTGGCCGCCTTGAACTCGGCGGACGCCTCCTTGAAGGTGGAGGCGAAGGCGTTGGCCTCGGTGACGGCGGCGGTCAGCTGCTCGTTGGTGCGCTGCAGGCCGGGGCGGGCCTGGTCGGCCGCGGGGCCGCTCCAGCAGGCGGAGTCGACCTTGGCGATCACCGTGGTGTCCCAGTCGCCGTCCATCGCCTGGAGCTTCTGGGCCACGGTGGTCCAGGCGGTGGCGGCGGCGTCCAGGACACCGAAGTCGGCGGTGCTGAGCTCGTGGAAGTCGACCATCGCAGCTCTCCTCTCAGGCGCCGAGGTCGTGCTGGACGGCCGACTCGTTCTGGCGGTAGTTGGTGGCGGTGGCGTGCAGCGCCTGGGTGGTCTGCCCGATGGTGGAGCCGAGCGCGGCGACGCACTGGTCCCAGGTGCCGACGACGCCCGCCGCGGCCTTGCCGGTGCTCCAGTTGGCGAGCGAGGTGGAGACCTTGGTGGTGGCCTCGTCGGCGCCCCGCCCGTCGGCGTTGAGCCGGCCGTGGATCTGGTCGGAGTTGTTGCCCGCGGTGGTGAGCGCGGTGGGGTCGGTGCTGAAGCCGCCCCCGCCTCCGCCGCCCCCGCCGCCCGGGGCCGAGGCGGAGTTGATCCGGGTGCGGGCCGCCTCCTGGGCGCGGGCCTGGGCGGTCAGGTTCCCGTCCGCGTCGTAGGCCCACGGGTTCATCATCCGGTCGAACGCGGTCGCCCGATCAGACATGTCGATCGATCCCCTCCGTGCCGGCTCGCTGCTCCGGAACCCCCGTCGGCAAAGAACTCGGCACGTGCGTAAAGAGTTCGACAAAGGGTACAGGTGGGCTCCGCTTTTGCCGAACCCCTAGGGGTGCCGGGGCCCGACGTCATACCGCAGCAGCAGACGGGCTCGTCATTCGTGCTCATGACCCGTACCGCACAAGGCCGTTACGTTGGTCCGCGTGTCCACAGCTGTCATCAAGACGGACGGCCTCACCAAGAGGTTTCCCCGCGTCACCGCCCTCGACCAGCTCACCGTCGAGGTGCGGCCGGGCGTGGTCGGTCTGGTCGGGGCCAACGGCGCGGGCAAGTCCACGCTGATCAAGATCCTGCTCGGACTCGCCCCGGCGACCTCCGGCCGGGGCGAGGTCCTCGGCCTGGACGTCGCCACCCGGGGCTCCGAGATCCGCGCGCAGGTCGGCTACATGCCCGAGCACGACTGCCTGCCACCGGACGTCTCCGCGACCGAGTTCGTGGTGCACATGGCCCGGATGGCGGGCCTGCCCGCCACCGCCGCCCGTGAGCGCACCGCGGACACCCTGCGGCACGTCGGCCTGTACGAGGAGCGGTACCGCCCGATGGGCGGCTACTCGACCGGCATGAAGCAGCGGGTCAAGCTCGCCCAGGCGCTGGTGCACGACCCGAAGCTGGTGCTGCTGGACGAGCCGACCAACGGCCTCGACCCGGCCGGCCGGGACGAGATGCTGGCGCTGATCCGCCGGGTGCACACCGACTTCGGCATCTCGGTCCTGGTCACCACCCACCTGCTCGGCGAGCTGGAGCGGACCTGCGACCACCTGGTCGTGATCGACGGCGGCAAGCTGCTGCGCTCCTCCTCCACCGCCTCCTTCACCGAGGCGACGGCCGTCCTCGCGGTCGAGGTCGGCGACCACCCGGAGGACCACCTGCTGGACCCGGGCCCGGCGGTCCGCGAGCGGCTCGCCGCGGCCGGCCTGTCCGTCCAGCCCGAGGGCTCGCACCAGCTGCTGGTCCGGCTGGCCGACGAGTCGACGTACGACACCATCCGCGACGCCGTCGCCGAACTCGGCCTCGGCCTGGTCCGGTTGGAGCAGCGCCGCCACCGGGTCGCCGAGCTCTTCACCGACTCCCAGGACACCGAGCAGAGCAAGGGAGGGACGAACGATGTCGCTGCCTCCTGAGACCAGGTCCGCCGACACCGGCGTCATCCACGACATCGGCTACCGCGGCTACACCGGCCCCCGGCTCGGCCGCTCCTACGCCACCCGCGCGCTCTTCACCCAGAGCCTGCGCGCCGCGTACGGCCTCGGCCGCTCCGGCAAGTCCAAGGTGCTGCCGATGCTGGTGCTGGGCCTGGTCACCGTGCCCGCGGTGGTCTTCGTGGCGCTCGCGATCGTGATGAAGCGCGAGGAGCTGCCGGTCGAGTACGCCGGCTACCTCTCCACCCTCAGCCTGGTGGTCTCGGTCTTCCTCGCCTCCCAGGCGCCGGTGCTGCTCTCCCGGGACCTGCGCTACCAGACCGTCCCGCTCTACTTCTCCCGCCCGATCACCCGCACCGACTACGTCCGGGCCAAGTTCGGCGCCATGGTCTGCGCCCAACTGCTGCTGATGGCGGCCCCGTTGCTGGTGCTGTACATCGGCGCGCTGCTCGGCGGGATGGACTTCGCGCACAACACCGGGCACGTCCTGTACGGCCTGGTCGCGGCCGTGCTGTACGCCCTGGTGCCCACCTCGGTGGCCGTGGTGATCGCGGCCGCCACCCCGCGCCGGGGCTTCGGGGTCGCCGCCATCATGGGCTACCTCGCGGTCAGCGCCGCCCTGGGCGCCGCCGCCGTCGGGATCAGCAACCCGAGCACGACCGGCTCCGACACCGCGCAGTGGATGTCGCTGATCTCGCCCACCGACCTGGTGGAGTCCCTGGTCAACGAGCTGTTCGGGCTCGGCGAGGGCCTGGACCGCCGGCACGCGCCGGGCGGCCTCGGGCTGGCGGTGTTCGCGCTCGTCGCGGTGGCCATGGTGGTCGGCTCGTACCGGCTGCTGCTGCGCCGCTACCGGAACATCTAGGAGGGCGGCATGGCCACCATCAGCATCGACAAGGTCTCCCGCTGGTTCGGGAACGTGGTCGCGGTCAACGACATCACCATGGCCATCGGCCCCGGCGTCACCGGCCTGCTCGGTCCCAACGGCGCGGGCAAGTCCACCCTCATCCACATGATGAGCGGCTTCCTGGCCCCCTCCAGCGGCTCCGTCACCCTGGACGGCGCGCCGATCTGGCGCAACCAGCAGGTGTACCGGCAGATCGGCCTGGTGCCCGAGCGGGAGTCGATGTACGACTACCTGACCGGCTGGGAGTTCGTCCTCGCCAACGCCGAGCTGCACGGCCTGCCCCAGCCGGGCGCCGCCGCGCGCCGGGCGCTGGACCTGGTGGAGATGGCCTACGCCAAGGACCGCCGCACCGGCACCTACTCCAAGGGCATGAAGCAGCGGGTCAAGATGGCCTCCGCCCTCGTCCACGACCCGTCCGTGCTGCTGCTCGACGAGCCCTTCAACGGCATGGACCCGCGCCAGCGGCTCCAGCTGATGGACCTGCTGCGCCGCTTCGGCGCGGACGGCCGGACGGTGCTGTTCTCCTCCCACATCCTGGAGGAGGTCGAGCAGCTGGCCCGGCACATCGAGGTGGTGGTCGCCGGGCGGCACGCCGCCTCGGGCGACTTCCGCCGGATCCGCCGCCTGATGACCGACCGCCCGCACCGCTACCTGGTCCGCTCCAGCGACGACCGCCGGCTCGCCGCCGCGCTGATCGCCGACGGCTCCACCACCGGCATCGAGGTGGACGAGCGGGAGCGGGCGCTGCGGATCGAGGCGGTCAACTTCCAGGGCTTCACCACCCTGCTGCCCAGGGTCGCCCGGGAGGCCGGCATCCGGCTGTACACCGTCTCCCCGGCGGACGAATCGCTGGAGAGCGTCTTCTCGTACCTGGTCTCCGCGTGAGCGGCGCCACCGGGACGGCATCCGCCCGTTCCGCAGCCGCCGGTTCCGCAGCCGCCCGTTCCGCGGTCACCCGTTCCGCAGTCACCCGGGACAGGACCGCAGTTCCGCAGGACAGGACCGTTGTCGCCCAGGAAGGGGCCGTCCGACCATGAACCCCACCGTCGCCAGGCTGACCCTGCGCGGGCTGCTGGGCCGCCGCCGCGGCCTGCTGCTGCTGGTGGTCCCCGCCCTGCTGCTGGTCGTCGCGGCCATCGCGAGCGTGTCCAGCGCCGACCCGCACGACACGGCCGGCAACGTCCTGGGCGCCCTCGGCCTCGGCACCCTGGTCCCGATCCTCGGGCTGGTGGTCGGCACCGGGGTGATCGCCAACGAGATCGACGACGGCTCGATCGTCTACCTGCTCGCCAAGCCGCTGCCCCGGTGGCGGATCGTCACCACCAAGCTGGTCGTCGCGATCGGCGTGACCTGGCTGTTCTCGGTCATCCCGACGCTGCTGGCCGGGCTGCTGCTGGTCGGCACCCAGGACGGCGTGGCGCTCGGCTACACCGTGGCGGTGCTGGTCGCCGGAGCCGCGTACAGCGCGCTGTTCCTGCTGCTCGGCGTGGTCACCCGGCACGCGGTGGTGGCCGGGCTGGCGTACGCGCTGATCTGGGAGTCGACGATCGGCAACTTCGTCGAGGGCGCCCGGACGCTGAGCATCCAGCAGTGGGGCCGCTCGGTGGCCGAGGCGGTCGCGGGGGAGAACGCGATCAGCTCGGACGTCTCGCTCGGGCTGGCGGTGCCGCTGCTGCTGGTGGTCACCGTCGCGGCGACGGTGTTCGCCTCGGTGAAGCTGGCCGGGATGACCCTCGCCGGCGAGGAGTGAGCCGAAGCCCCGGACAGCGGTGAGCCCCGGACGGCGGTGAGCCCCGGACACCCGTGCGGGCGTCCGGGGCTCTCGGCCGTCCGGCCCGCTCAGAGGGTGCGGTTGCGGCCCGCGCCCCAGCCGGCCGCGCCGACCACCAGGACCAGCACCAGCATCAGCACCAGGGTGGCCTCCCACCCGCCGGTCAGCTGGTGCAGCGCACCGGCGCCGACCGGGCCGACCGCCGCGACCAGGTACCCGATCGCCTGCGACATCCCGCCCAGCTGGGCGGCGCCGCCCACGGTGCGGGTGCGCAGCACGATGAACGCCAGGCCCAGGCCCAGCGAACCGCCCTGGGCCACCCCCAGGATGGTGGCCGACACCCACGCGGCGGAGACCGGCGCGACCAGCAGCAGGGCGATGCCCAGCCCGTTCAGCGCGGCCATGGTCACCGCCAGCGCGCGCTGGCTGGTCATCCGGCCGGCCATCAGCGGCACCAGGAAGGCGCCCGCCACCTGCACCAGGTTGGAGAAGGCGAAGACCAGACCGGCCTGGCCGCGGTCCATGCCGTGGTCGGCCAGGATGGTCGGCATCCACGCGACCAGGGTGTAGACCAGCAGCGACGAGATGCCCATGAAGAGGCTGATCTGCCAGGCCAGCGGGGACTTCCAGATGCCCTGGATCGGCTTGTCCGGCGCGGCGGCCGCGGCCACCGCCCCCTGCTGCTCCTGCCGGGAGCGCAGCACCTGCGGCAGCCAGGCCACCGCCGCGACCAGCGCGAGCAGCGACCAGGCGCCGAGCGAGGCCCGCCAGCCGCCGCCGAGCGCGTGCTCCAGCGGGACGGAGGTGCCGGCCGCGAGCGTGGCGCCGACCAGCATGGTGGTCGAGTAGACGCCGGTCATGGTGGCCGCGCGGTCCGGGAACTCGCGCTTCACCAGGCCCGGCATCGACACGTTCAGCACCGCGATCGCCACGCCGATCACCACGCAGCCCGCGTACAGGGCCGCCACCGAGGGCAGCACCCGCAGCAGCACGCCCGCGCCCAGCACCAGCACCGCGCCGAGCACGACCCGCTCGGCGCCGAAGCGGCGGGTCAGCCGGGGTGTGAGCGGGGCGCCGACGCCCTGGAACAGCACCGGGACGGTGGTGATCAGACCGCTCGCGGTGGCGGAGAGGCCGAAGGTCCGCTGGATCTCGCCGACCATCGGGGAGACCGCCGCCAGGCAGGCCCGCATGTTCAGCGCGACCAGCACGATGCCGGTCAGCAGCAGGAGCGGATGGGCCAGCCGGGCGCGGACGGGGACCGGGGCGGACGTGGTGACAACCGGCTGCTGGGCACGGGTGACGGCCATGGGTGTGCTGTTCTTTCGTGAAGGTGCGTGGATGCGGACGGCGGAAGGGGGGCTCGCGCCGTCCTACTTCCGGGCCGCGATGGCCGCGAGCAGCTGCTCGACGGCCGCGGTCGGGCCGGCGAGCAGCGCACGACACGCCGCCTCGGCCCGGTCCGGGTCACCGCTCTCGATCGCGTCGACCAGCGCCTCGTGGGTGGCGACGACCGCCTCGGGCATGTCGTGGTCGCCGAACGCGGAGGTCATCGCCTCGCGCACGGAGGCGCCGAAGTACCGGTACACCTCGGCCAGCGCGGGGTTGTGCGCGGCCTCGACGACGGCGGTGTGGAACTCCAGGTCGTGCTCGACGGTGGCCTCGCGGCTCGCCCGCTCGGGGTGCGCCGCGAACACCTCGGCCTCACGGGCCAGCGCGGCGCGCATCCGCCGGATGTCCTCGGGGGTGTGCCGCAGCGCGGCCAACCGGGCGCCCTCGGTCTCCAGCGCCGCCCGGACCTCCAGGACGTCCCGGATGCCCGAGCGCTGGACGCCGCGCAGGACGGACGCCGGGTCGCTGGTGGAGCGGACGAACGTCCCCTCGCCCTGCCGGGAGACCAGCATCCCGGCGTGCACCAGCACCCGGATCGCCTCCCGCACGGTGTTCCGCCCGACCTGCATCCGCTCGGCCAGCTCGTGCTCGGTGGGGATCCGCGACCCGACCGGCCACGTCCCGCCCGCGAGCTGCTCCCGCAGCTGCTCGATCGCGGTGTCCACCAGGGAACGCCGCCCGGCCGCCTGCAGACCGCCGCTCATGCCGGACCTCCCTTCCCACCGCATACGGACCATCGAGTCATCGGTCATCCTACAACCGCTTGCCCGGTCATCCTACAACTCACCCCTGAACAGCCCATGAACACCGATCGCCGGCAGCCTTGGGCCCCGCCGCCCCGCCCAGCGTCGCCCCTTCCTCGGACACCGACCCCCGTGCCCTCCCCGCCGGGCGTCTCCCCTTCCTCGGACACCGATCCCCGTGCCCTCCCCGCCGGGCGTCTCCCCCTCGTCGGACACCGATCCCCGTGCCCTCCCCGCCGGGCGTCTCCCCTTCGTCG
>NZ_JBEXJK010000203.1:0-14674 GCF_040609095.1 Kitasatospora sp. NPDC004799 | reverse complement strand
GCGAGCACCCCGGCGGCGGAGGCCATCCGCAGCAGCGTCCGGCGGTCCACGCCGTCCGCGCCCGCGCCGTCGCGGGCGGCTCCCGCCGGGGCGGGCCGCGCCGGGGCTGCTTCGTTCGGAGTACGGACCTCGTCGTCCATGAACGGCGTTCCTTCCGTTTCAGCGTAGGCGGTTCGGTGGTGCGCGCGACCGCGGCCGGGCCCGAGGGGCCGCCTCCGGGCGGGCTCCCGCGCCCCGGCTCGGCCTTCCCCACCGGTGTGGACTCCTACCGTTCCCGCCGTCGGCGAAACCCCGGCCCGCCACCCACTCGCCCGCGGGCACGCGCACCGTCGAACTCACCGGCGGGCAGCTGCCGGTGTTCGACGCGCTGCCCGAACCGCCCGACGTCGTACCGGAGTTCCACGCTGCACGAGCCCCCTCCGGCGCACCCGGCGGCCGGACACCGCCGGCCCGGCGAGGACCGGGCGGCCTGACGGGACGTTGGTCCCGACCCGGCGCGTCCCCGGCGCGCCGTCCCGCCGCGCACGGAGCGAACTGGACATAGTGCGACATACAGCGTGGTTCCGAGCGCACCGAGCGCGTCGAGTACGTCGATACGTCGAGAGGTCCATCCGATGAGCAGCCAGCCGCCCCCGCCCGACCAGCCCGTGAAGGAGCCCGACGAACCCGCCGCCACCCTTCCGGCCGACCGGGCGGTGTTCGGCATCGGCGCCGTCCTGGTGCTGGCGGTGGTCGCCTGGGGCGTCTTCGCCGAGGACTCGCTCGGCCGCACCTCCAGCACCGCGCTCGGCTGGGTGCTACACAACTTCGGCTGGCTGTTCGTGGTGGCCGGCGACGTCTTCCTGGCGCTCACCGTGCTGCTCGCGTTCAGCCGCTTCGGCCGGATCCGGCTCGGCCGCGACGACGACGAGCCCGAGTTCTCCACCCTCGCCTGGATCGCCATGATGTTCAGCGCCGGCATGGGCATCGGCCTGATGTTCTACGGCGTCGGCGAGCCGCTCCAGCTCTTCGCCACCCCGCAGCCCGGCTCCGGCCTGGAGCCGCAGAGCCCGGCCGCCGCCCAGCAGGCCCTGGAGTTCTCGCTCTTCCACTGGACCCTGCACCCGTGGGCGATCTACGCGGTCGGCGGGCTGGCCCTCGCCTACACCACCTTCCGCAAGGGCCGGGGCAACCGGATCTCCGCCGCCTTCGTCCCGCTGATCGGGCAGCGCGGCGCGGACGGCTGGGCCGGGCGGACGATCGACCTGCTGGCGGTGTTCGCCACCGTCTTCGGCTCCGCGACCAGCCTCGGCCTCGGCGCGCTCCAGGTCGCCGACGGGCTCGGCTACATCTCCTCCGTCCGCAACACCCAGAACGCCCAGCTGGTCATCATCGGCTCGCTGACCGCCGCGTTCGTGGTCTCCGCGTTCTCCGGGGTGCACAAGGGCGTGAAGTGGCTCTCCACCGCGAACGTCGTCCTGGCCTCGCTGATCATGCTCTTCGTCTTCGTGTTCGGCCCGACGGTGTTCGCCCTGGACGCGATCCCCTCCTCGGTCGGCGGCTACCTCTCCGACCTCCTCGGGATGTCCACCCAGACCGGCGCCTTCACCGACGAGAGCTGGCTCGGCTCCTGGACGATCTTCTACTGGGCCTGGTGGCTCTCCTGGGCGCCCTTCGTGGGCACCTTCATCGCCCGGATCTCGCGCGGCCGCACCGTCCGGCAGTTCCTGCTCGGTGTGCTGCTGGTGCCCAGCGGGGCGACGGTCGTCTGGTTCTGCGTGATGGGCGGCACCGCGATCCGGCTGGTCACCACCGGCGCGGCCGACCTGGTCGCCACCATCCCGCAGGGCCCGGAGGCCTCGCTGTTCGAGATGCTGCGCTCGCTGCCGCTCGGCTCGGTGACCAGCGTGGTCGCGGTGCTGCTGGTGATGACCTTCTTCATCACCAGCGCCGACTCGGCCTCGCTGGTGCTCGGCTCGCTCTCCAGCCGGGGCTCGCTGCATCCGCGCACCTGGCTGGTGGTGGTCTGGGGCGTGCTGATGGGCGGGGTCGCGGCGGCCCTGCTGCTGGCCGGCGGGCTCACCGCGCTCCAGAACGCGACCATCCTGGTCGCCCTGCCGTTCGTGGTGGTGATGCTGCTGCTCTGCGTCGCGCTGGTGAAGGAGCTCCGGGAGGACCCGGCCGCCGGCCCGTCCCGCTTCCACGCTCCGCACGGCCTGCGGGACGCCGTCCGGGAGGTCGTCGGCGAGTCCGGCACACGCCGCTGACCAGCGCGGACGCCCCGCCCGGCGATTGGTGGGGCGTCCGCGGCCATCCGACGCCCAACCCCCGTCCGGACTTCACCCGCGCGTACCGACCGTTCACACCGCCCTGGAAACCTCCCTGTCATGAACGCCCACCCTCAGGCGCCCTACCAGGAACCGCGCTTCCCCCTGCCCCAACGGCACCGCCGGCTGCTCGCCGTCACCGCCGTCCTCGCCTCCATCGCCCTCGGCACCCTGGGCGTCGGCGCCACCGTGGAGACCGTCGACCACGGCCCCCTCGCCAGCACCTCCGCCAGCAAGTAGACAGGCCTCACTCCAGCACCGCGGTCCGCTCCCGGACCCGGTGCTCCTTGCTGTCCGCCCGCGGGCGGGATCAGACGGCCGGAGGCCGGGGCGCGACGGGCACCCGGGCGACGCGGCCCGCGCTCACGCCCGCTGCTCGGCGCGCGGGCCGGCCGGGGGCGGGATCAGCGGGCCCGGGCGGGAGTGGCGGCCGGTGCCCGGGCTGGGGTGGAGGTCGGGCGCCGGGGCGTAGCGGGCGGCCGGGGGGCGCAGCCGCCAGGCCGGGGGGCGGGTGGGATGCGGGGTGGGGGCGATCAGCGCGAGCCGCTGGAGCAGGTCGAGGGCGTCGCGCCGCAGGGCGGTGCGGTCCGCGAGGTAGCGGGCCGGAAGGCCGTACTCGTCCGCGATGTCGCCGAGGACGCCGTCTATCAGCGCGTCCGGGATCGGGACGTCGCCGCTCACCGTCTCACCGGGCAGCGGGCGGACCTCCTCGACCAGGCGCTCGACCAGCAGCAGGGCCGCCTGGGCGAGGGTGCCGGCGCCGGGGAGGGCGAGGTCGGTGAGTTCGGCGGCCGGGTCGAGCAGGGCGACGCCCTCGGCCCGCAGCTCGGCCTCCAGGCCGAGGAACTCGGCCAGCACCGCCGGGGCGGTGAGCCGGTGCTCCCGCAGCCAGGCGCGGTGGTCCTCGGGGAGGTCGGCGGCCAGGACGGCGGGCGTCTCGGCGAGCAGGCGGCGTACGGCGGTGGCGGGCTCGGCCTCGGCGGCGCGGCGGATCAGGTCCGCGGCGTCGTCGGCGAGGGCGGGCGGGCCGGCCGGGACGGCCCGGGCGAGCTCGCGGTCCACGGTCAGCACGAAGGCGTCGTCGGCCGGGTCGGACGGCAGCTCGCCGAGCACCTGCCAGCCGGCCAGCGCGGCCAGCGCCATCGCGAGGTCGGCGGGTTCGGCGCTGAGTTCGGGGGCGGCGGCCGTCATCGCGTCCAGCAGCCGCCGGTACTCCAGCTCCTCCGGGGCGTCGACCAACAGGGCCAGCGCGAGGGCGAGTTGGGCGTACCCGGCCGGGGTGAACGGTGCGCCGGTGACGGGGTGTTCGAGGCGGCGGGCGGCGCCGGGGCCGAGGCCGGCCTTGCAGAGCCGGGCGTGCCAGGGGCCGACCACGAGGCGGTAGCCGAGCAGGGTGTCGAAGCGCTCGGCGAGCCAGTCGCGGTGACGGCGGATCAGCGGGAAGCCGTCGGCGTGCGGGCCGGAGGCGGTGACCAGCGGGTGGGCGAGCAACAGCCGGGCGGCGATCCGGCGTTCGGCCGCCGGGAGCTCCGCGCCGGAACGATCCTGCGCCACCGGGGCGAGCGGCGCCACGGGTGTGCGTTCGGGCCTGCGGTGCCGACCCGGCCCGCCCGGCTTGGCGCCTGACCGGACGACGGGCAGCGCGGCGTCGTCGCGCCGGGCGCGGCGCAGGCCGCCCTCGCCGCGGCCCTCGCGGGGGCGTACGGGCGTGGCGCAGTGCGCGGTGGGGCCGTGCCACCAGCTGACGCCGGGATCGGCCGCGGGCTCGGCGGCGGAGCCGAGGTGGCGCGCCGGGTAGAGGCCGAAGGAGGCGGTGCAGAGGTCGTCGGCGGTGCCGGGGGTGGCGGCGGCGAACCAGTGGGCCAGGCGCAGCAGCCCCGGGTCGGGCGAGAGCGTCACGTCGGCGGCCGGAGGGTCCGGCACCTGCGGGTCGTCAGCACCGGCTCCGCGTACGGCGAGGACGGCGTCGGCGGTTCCCCGTCCTGCCCCGCCCATGCGTCCGTCCGGCCTGCCGGCGGCCACCCGGGTGGCGCCGACCGCGTAGTCCTGCTGATCCATGTCGAGGTCCAGACTAGACGGTGCCCGGGCCACCCGACGGCAGCAACCGCCCTCCTGAGGAACTCTCCGCAAGAGCCCTCGAAGCGGGCGCCCGCGCTCCGCTCACCGGCCGTCCCGTCATCCGCCCCGCCGCACCGGGGTTACGCACCGGTAACCACCCCTTCCGCCGCCGGTCCGGCTCCTCTAGGGTCGGTCCGAAGCAGCAGATCACCGAGAGGCGCACCCATGACCGTCCGTACCACCGACCGCGGCGGCCTCGGGGCCCGGCTGCGCTCGGCCACCGGCCTGCTGGGCGGCTTCGCGGCCACCTCGGCGGCGCACCTGGGCGCGATCGCCACCGGCGCCTCGGTGCTCCGGAACGCCACCAAGCCGGCCCTGATGCCGCTGCTGGCCGCGCACAGCGTGACGGCGGCCAGGCAGGCCGGACAGGAGGCGCCGAAGCTGCTGGCGCCGGCGCTGGTGCTGAGCGCGGGCGGGGACGTGCTGCTCCAGCTGAAGAACGACCCCGCGTTCCTCGCGGGCATGGGCTCGTTCGCGGCGGCGCACGTCTGCTACGTGACGATGTTCGTCCAGCGCGGCGCGCTCACCGACCGCCGCCGGACGCTGGTGGTCGCGGCCGCGTACGCCACCGCCTGGGTGGCGCTGGTCGGGCAGCTCTGGCCGGACCTCGGGGACCTGCGCGTCCCGGTGGCCGGCTACAGCCTGCTGCTCGCCTCGACGGCCGTCACCTCGGCCGGGCTGGGCTGGCGGACCGGGCTGGGCGGGGCGCTGTTCCTGCTCTCCGACACGCTGATCGCCACCCAGCTGGCGAAGTGGCGGGAGCTGCCGGGCCATCAGTTCTGGATCATGGCGACCTACGTGCTGGCCCAGTACCTGCTGGCCGACGGCACCCTCCGGCACCAGGACCGGCTGCACCGCGGGGCCGTCGAGCCGCTAACCGCCTGACGCACCCCCGCCCGACACGCGCCCGCCCGACGCACCACCGCCCGACGCGCCACCGCGCCGCCGGTCCCGAGGAGGGGTTCCGGCGGCGCGGCACGGGGGGCGCACCGGGGCGCGCGGCGGCGAGGCCTTCAGGCACCGCGCCTCCGCAGCAGCCAGAACCCGCCGACCCCGCCCGCGACCAGCGCGAGGCCGCCGGCCAGCTCCGCCGGGTTCGACGCGACGGAGCCGCCGAGGCCGGTCTGCACGGAGCCGTGCGGGGCGACCTGCTGGCCGCCGGCGCCGGACTGACCGAGCGATCCGGCCCACTCCCCCGCCGCCTCGCCCCACTCGCCGAGGCTCTCGGGGCTCTTGGCGGTGCTCCGGTCGGGGGTGGTGGCGGCCACGGTGGTGACGGTGACGCTGGTGGCGAAGGCCCCGCCGTCCGGGCAGGTGCCGTCGACCTTGCTGTCCCCGGCGTGCTGGCCGGCCAGCCGGGCGGAGCCGCTGTGCTTGCCGTCCGGCCCGAGGGTGAGGGTCGCCGGACCGCCCTCGAAGGCGGCGGAGCGGGCGGTGATGGTCTTGGCTTCGGGCTTGTCCGACTTCTCGCAGGCGACCGTGACCGTCACGGTCTGGCCCGGTGCGGCCTGGGACGGGCTGACCGAGGCCGACCCGTCCCTGGCGGATGCGAGGGGGGCCGTCAGGCCGGTCAGCGCCGTCGCGCCGATCAGGGCGGCGGCGGCCGTACGCATGGGGCGCATACCGGAACCTCCGGGATTCTCGGGTGCAGCCGGGGGACTCCATGTCCACGTGGTCGATCGGCTGCGCCCGGTCATTCACCGACGGTAGGCACCCGCCCGGCGCCCGGCCAGCGCTCACGACCGTTCGGGTTACGACCCGTGACCCGGCGTGACGCGCACCGGGCGCCCCGGCGGCCCCGGCTCAGAGCTCCAGGTCCACCACGACCGGCGCGTGGTCCGAGGTGCCCTTGCCCTTGCGGGCCTCGCGGTCCACGTAGCTGTCCGTGACGGCGTCCGCGAAGGGCTTGTTGGCGTAGGTGAGGTCGATCCGCATGCCCCGGTTCTTCGGGAAGGCCAGCTGGCGGTAGTCCCAGTAGGTGTACGGGCGGTCGTACTTGAGCGGGCGGGGCAGCACGTCCTGGAGGCCGATCTCGCCGAGGGCCGTCAGCGCGGCGCGCTCGACCGGGGTGACGTGGGTGAGGCCCTCGAAGGCGGCGGCGTCGAAGACGTCCTCGTCGGTCGGGGCGATGTTGAAGTCCCCGAGGACGGCGAACGGGCGGGAGCCGGCGGCGTCCTCGGCGGCGGCCGCGCGCAGCGCCTCCAGCCACTCCAGCTTGTAGCGGTAGTGCGCGTGGCCGACCTCGCGGCCGTTGGGCACGTAGACCGACCAGACCCGGACCGGGCCGCAGGTGGCGGCGATGGCGCGCGGCTCGAGCTCGGGCAGCAGGGCGCCGTCGGCGAGGTAGCCGGGCTGGCCGGGGAGGTCCCGCACGACGTCGTCCAAGCCGAGCCGGGAGACGATCGCGACGCCGTTCCAGCGGCCGGTGCCGTGCGCGGCCGTCTCGTAGCCGAGCTCTCGGACCGCCTCGTACGGGAAGGCGTCGGCCGCGCACTTGAGCTCCTGGAGGCAGAGCACGTCGGGCTTCGCGCTCTCCAGCCACTCCAGGAGCTTGGGCAGCCGCGCGGTGACGGAGTTGATGTTCCAGGTGGCGATGCGGACGGTCACGGCGGGCGGCCTTCCCGGTGGTTCGGTGGGCATGCGGACGGGGTGGGCCGCCCTCGCGGGAGGCCCACCCCGAACATACCGCCCGGCACCGACAGGCCGGGCCGGTCAGCGCGCGGGCCGGACCACCGCGGCCGCCCCGCCGCCGCGCCGCACCGGCTCGGCGGCGGCCACCCAGCGGCCGTCCGGCAGCCGTTCCACGCCGGTGGCGGCGCCGATCTCGGCGACGCCGGTGAAGCTGTGCCCGAGGCCCTCCAGCGCGGCCCGCTCGGGCAGCGCGAGGAAGCCGGGCTCGGCCTGGGTCGCGGCGGTGTTGCGCTGGCTGGCGCGCGGCGCGGCGATGGCCTGCTCCAGGCTCAGGCCCCGGTCGAGCCGCCCGAGCAGCACCTGGAGGGCGGTGGTGATGATGGTCGCCCCGCCGGGGCTGCCGGTGGCGAGCAGCGGCTCGCCGTCGCGCAGCACGATGGTCGGGGAGAGCGAGGAGCGCGGCCGCTTGCCCGGGCCCGGCAGGTTGGGGTCGGGGACGCCGGGGAAGAGCGGGGCGAAGTTGAAGTCGGTCAGCTCGTTGTTGAGCAGGAAGCCCCGGCCGGGGACGGTGATGCCGCTGCCGCCGGTCTGCTCGATGGTGAGCGTGTACGAGACGATGTCGCCCCAGCGGTCGGCGACCGTCAGGTGGGTGGTGTTGGTGCCCTCGTACGGTTCGTCGGCGGCCGGGCCGCTGCTCTCGCAGTCGGCCGGGTGGCGCGGGTCGCCGGGGGCGAGCGGGCTGGTGAGCGCGCGGTCGGGGCTGATCAGGCAGGCCCGGGAGGCGGCGTAGCGCTCGGAGAGCAGTTCCCGGACGGGGACGTCGTTGAAGGCCGGGTCGCCGACCCAGCGGTTGCGGTCGGCGAAGGAGATCCGGGAGGCCTCCAGGAAGTGGTGGTAGTACTGGGTGGCGCTGTACCCGGAGACGTCGCCGCCGTCCTCCAGGATGTTGAGCGCCTCGCCGACGGTGGTGCCGCCGGAGCTGGAGGGGGCGATCGAGTAGAGGTCGTAGTCGCCGTGGGTGATGTGGGTGGGCGCCTGGTCGCGGACCCGGTAGGCGGCGAGGTCGGCGGCGTCCACCTTGCCCGGACGGGCGGTGCGGCCGGAGGCCGGGTCGACCGGCGGGTGCTGCACGGTGTTGACGATGTCGCCCGCCAACTCGCCCTGGTAGAAGGCCTTGACGCCGTCCTTGGCGAGCAGCCGGTAGGTGGCGGCGAGGTCGGGGTTGCGCAGCACGGTGCCGACCTCGGGGGGCTTGCCGCCGGGCAGGTAGAGCGCGGCGGTGGCCGGGAAGTCCTTGAACCGGGCGTAGTTGTCGGCGGTCTGGGCGCGGAAGGTGCCGTCCACCACGAAGCCCTGGTCGGCGATCCGCTCGGCCGGCTGGAGGTTCTGGGCGAACGAGCGCTTGCCCCACTTGCGCACCGCGGCGTCCCAGGTGGCGGCGGTGCCGGGGACGCCGACGGACAGGCCGCTGGTGACGGCGTCGGCGAAGGCCAGCGGCTTGCCGTCCTCCAGGAACAGGCCGGTGTCGGCGGTGCGGCCGGCCGTCTCGCGGCCGTCGAGGGTGTGCACCCGGCCGGTGGCGTGGTCGTAGTAGACGAAGTACCCGCCGCCGCCGATGCCGGAGGAGTACGGCTCGGTGACCCCGAGGGCCGCTGCGGCGGCGACGGCCGCGTCCACCGCGTTGCCGCCCTTGCGCAGCACCTCGATCCCGGCGGCGGTGGCGTCGGCGTCGACGGTGGCCACCGCCCCGCCCCAGCCCACCGCCTCCGGCACCTTCGACGGCGGGGCCGCGGCGCCGGCCGGACCGGCGCTGGACCAGACCAGCGCGGTGGCGAGCAGCAGCGGTGGTGCGAGGCGGGTCAGAGCCCTCATCCGGGTCCTCCTGAGTCGGCGTCAACTCAGTTGTTCCACAGGAGGGATGATCCGACAACCACACCGCGCCGCTACCAATGGGTAGTTGACGGGACGGCGGGGCGGGACACCGCGCCCACCGCCCCGCTCCCCCGCTACAGCGCGCTGCGCTCCACCCGCCGCCGCTTGATCGTCCGGAACCGCCGCGCCACCTGCCGGGCCAGGTCGGCCGCGCCGACCAGGCCGGCCTCGTTGCCGAGGGCGGCGTGCACGATGGCGGCCTCCGGGCGGAAGCCGCGCCCGGTGAGGGTGCGGCGGAAGGTGTCCCGGGCCGGGCCGAGCAGCAGGTCGCCGGCCTCGGAGACCCCGCCGCCGATCACGAAGCGGCCCGGGTCCAGCGCGGCGGCCAGGTTGGCGATGCCGACGCCGAGCCAGGTGCCGACCTCGTAGAGCAGCTCGGTCGCGGTCGGGTCGCCGTCCTGGGCGGCCTCGGTGACCAGCGGGCCGGTGATGCCCTCGACCGTGCCGCCCGCCCGGGCCAGCAGCGGCTGCACCACCGGCGACTCCTCGGCGACCAGCTCGCGCGCGTCGCGCACCAGCGCGTTGCCGGAGGAGTACTGCTCCCAGCAGCCCCGGTTGCCGCACGGGCAGCGGTGGCCGCCGGGCAGCACCTGCATGTGCCCGAACTCGCCCGCCAGGCCGTACTTGCCCCGGTCCACGTAGCCGTCCCGGACCACCGCGCCGCCGATGCCGGTGCCCAGGGTGAGCATCACCATGTGGTCCTCGCCGCGCCCGGCGCCGAAGCGCCACTCGGCCCAGGCGGCCGCGTTGGCGTCGTTCTCCACGATCACCGGGAACCGCAGCCGCTCGCTGAGTGCCTCCTGGAGCGGCTCGTTGCGCCAGTTGAGGTGCGGGGCGAACAGCACCTTGGAGCGGTCGGCGTCGACCCAGCCGGCCGCGCCGATGCCGACGGCGTGGACGTCGTGCCGGTCGGCGAGCTGGAGCACCAGCTCGACGATGACGTCCTCGACCACCTTGGGGCTCTTGCTCTTGTGCGGCGTGTCCGTGCGCAGCTTCTCCAGGACCTTGCCCTCGCCGTCCACCACCCCGGCGACCACCTTGGTGCCGCCGATGTCGACGCCGATGGTGGGCAGCCGCAGTATTCCGGCGGGCAGGGCGCGGCGCCGGCGCTCGGCGCGCGGGCCGAGGCCGAGCAGGGTGGGCAGGACGGGGGGCCGGGTGCTGCCTTGGGAGCTGGTCACGGCTGCTGACGCTCCTCACGGGGATCGGGATCGCTGGGGTCGGTGTCGCCGGGGCCGGTGGCGCCCGGACCGGACGGGCGGGGGTCGGCGGCGGACGGGCGGGGGTCGGCGGCGGACGGCCGGGCCAGCTCGTGCGAGAGCTCGGCGAGGTCGGAGCCGCCGGCCATCTCGGTGGTCAGCTGTTCCAGGCTGATCTCGGCGCGCGGATGGCTGCCCGCCATCCGGCCCCGCTTGAGCAGCGTGAAGTGGTCGCCGACCAGGTACGCGTGGTGCGGGTTGTGGGTGATCAGCACGACCCCGAGCCCGGCGTCGCGGGCGGCGGTGACGTACTTGAGCACCACCCCGGACTGCTTGACGCCGAGCGCGGCGGTGGGCTCGTCCAGGATCAGCACCTTGGCGCCGAAGTGCACCGCGCGGGCGATCGCCACGCACTGGCGCTGCCCGCCGGAGAGGGTGCCGATCGGCCGGTCGACGTCCTGCAGGTCGATGCCCATCCGGGCGAGCGCGTCGCGGGTGGTGGCGCGCATCCCGTCGGCGTCCAGCCGCAGGCCGCCCCAGCGGCGCGTGCCCCGCTCGGAGCCGAGGAAGAAGTTGCGCCAGACCGGCATCAGCGGGACGACCGCGAGGTCCTGGTACACGGTGGCGATGCCGCGGTCCAGGGCCTGGCGCGGGGAGTCGAGGCGGACCTCCTCGCCGTCCACGGTGTAGCGGCCCTCGTCGTGCCGGTGCAGCCCCGAGATGATCTTGATCAGGGTGGACTTGCCGGCCCCGTTGTCGCCGAGCACGCAGCTGATCTCGCCGGCCCGCAGGGTCAGCGAGACGTCCTGGAGCGCCCGGACGGTGCCGTAGCTCTTGCCGACGCCCTCCAGCGACAGCAGTTCGGTACCGGTCGTGACCTCGGTGCTCATCGCGGCCCCCGTTCGGCCCGGCGCTTGACGTAGGCGTTCAGCAGCGCGGCCAGCAGCAGCATCGCGCCGAGGAAGAACTTGAACCAGTCCGGGTTCCACTGGGCGTAGATGATCCCCTTGCTGGCCATGCCGAAGATCAGCGCACCGAGCGCGGAGCCGACCACCGAGCCGTAGCCGCCGGTGATCAGGCAGCCGCCGATGACGGCCGCGACGATGTAGATCAGCTCGTTGCCGACGCCCTCGCCGGACTGCACGGTGTCGAAGGAGAACAGCAGGTGCTGGCCGAGCACCCAGGCGCCGAAGCCGACGCCCAGGTAGAGCACGGTCTTCGTCCGGGCGACCGGCACGCCGACCGCGCGGGCCGCGTCCGCGTCGCCGCCGACGGCGAAGATCCAGTTGCCGAAGCGGGTGCGCAGCAGCACCCAGCTGCCGACCACGAGCAGGCCGAGCCACCACCAGACGGTGGCCTTGATCGTCAGTCCGCCGACGGTCACCTCGGAGGCGAACAGCCAGCGGCAGGCGGCGAAGCCCTCCATGTCGGCGATCGACTTGGTCGAGACGGTGCCGGAGATCGCCTTGGTGACGCCCAGGTTGGCGCCGGTCAGCATCAGGAAGGTGCCGAGCGTGACGATGAAGCTGGGCAGCTTCGTGCGGCCGAGCATCCACCCGTTGAACCAGCCGACGGCCAGCGTGGTCGCCAGCGAGACCAGCGCGCCGACCCAGGTCACCGCGGTGAGCTGGTACGAGACCATCGAGGAGGTCAGCGCGGCGGTGGTGACCAGCACGCCGGCCGAGAGGTCGAACTCGCCGCCGATCATCAGCAGCGAGACCGGCACCGCCATGATCCCGATGGTGGAGGCCGCGTACAGCACGGTGCCCAGCGAGGAGACCCGCAGGAAGGGCTCGGCGACGACGGCGAACACCAGGAAGACCGCGACGGCGGCGATCAGCGCGCCCAGTTCGGGGCGGGCGAGGAGCCGCCGCAGGGCCGCCGGGCGGCCGTCGAGCAGGCCGTCCCGGGCGAGGAGGTCGGGGGTGCTCACCTGGTCCCCCTCGCCACGTACTCGGCGAGCGCGTCGGCATTGTCCTTGGTCAGGATCTGCGGACCGGTCTCGACGGGCTTGCCGCCACCGAGCATGTTCAGGTTGTACTTGTACAGCCAGACCAGGTCGACGCCCGTGTAGCCCTGGAGGTAGGGCTGCTGGTCGACGGCGAAGCCGACGCTGCCGGACTTGAGCCCGGACACCACCTGCGTGCCCAGGTCGAAGGTGTCCAGCTCCACGGCGCGGTGGGCGTCCTGGACGGCCTGCAGGCCGGTGGCGGCCATCGGGCCGGAGAGGGTGAGCACGGTGTCGATGCCCTGGTCGGCCTGGAGCTTGGCGGAGATCGCGGCCCGGGCGTCGGGCATGTCGACGCCGTTGACGTAGAGCACCTGGAAGGCGCCGCCGGCCTTGGACTGGGCGCCGGAGCAGCGCTGCTCCTGGCCGACGTTGCCCTGCTCGTGGATCACGCAGAGCACGTTCTTGCGGCCGCGCGCGGCCAGCTCGGCACCGGCCGCCTGGCCGGCGGTGGACTCGTCCTGGCCGATGTGGGTGAGCGCGCCGAACTTCTGCGAGTACTCCTGGCCGGAGTTGATGGTGATCACGGGGATCCCGGCGGCCTTGGCCTTGCCGAGGACGTCGGCCATGGCGTCGCCCTTGGCGAGGGTGACCAGCAGGCCGTCGACCTTCTGGTCGATGGCGGCCTGGACGAGCTGGACCTGGTTCTGGGTCTGCGCGTCGTTGGAGTACAGGAAGGTGATGTTGTCCTTGGCGGCGGCCTGCTCGGCGCCCTTGCGCACAGTGTCCCAGAAGGCGTCGCCGGCTCCGGCGTGGGTCACCATGGCGACCTTCCAGCGCGGGGTGGTGACGGCGCTGCCGCCGGTGGCCGCGGCCTTGGCGCGGGCCTCCTCGGCGCGTCTGCCTCCGGTACTGCTGCAACCGGCCGCGGTGACCGCGAGTGCCAGGAGGGCACACACGGGCCAGAAGCGGCGGGACGGGCGAAAGCGGGTGATGCTCATCCCCATAGTCTCCCTGCCCGGGCCGCGCGCGATCGCACCGCCTCGCCCAGCAGGCCGAACCGCCTGGGAGGTAAGGTGCCCCGGGGGACCTTTCCTGGTAGTCCGCTGAACGCTGGTCCGGACGGCATCCGTCCGGGTGGCAGACTAGGCGCCGATCCGATTGGGGTTCATCACCGGAAAGTGATGTTCCTCTCAGGTTCCGCACAGATTCGGACGGCAACCGATCACCGGTCCACCACCGTCTGATGCCATTGACGTGCGTTCGGGCGAGTGGGGCCCGGGCGGCGTGCGACCCGGATACGAGAACTCGATGGAACTGACAGGTACGCCATTCTTCCTCCTCACCGTCATCCTGGTGCCGGTGTCCATCACAGTGGCGCTGCTGTTCTGGGGGAAGGTCGGCGGACCGCAGCCGGTGCGCTACCTCACCCGGATCGTCATGATCATGTTCTGCCAGGTCACGGCCGTCCTGATGGTCTTCGTGATGGTCAACAACGCCAACCTGATCTACGGCAACTGGGACGACCTGCTCGGCACCGGCAACCACGTCCGCGCGGTGCCCGTGGTGGCGCCGATCGACCCGGCCGCCACCGCCGCCGCCCCGGGCCAGAGCGCCGACGCCGCCAAGGAGCCGCCGAAGATCAAGCAGAGCTTCGGCGGGGTCAACGACCCGCTCGTCCCGAACGACGTGCAGCGCACCGAGCTCAAGGGCCAGGTGTCCGGGGTCGACGGCGAGGTGCTGGTCTGGCTGCCGCCGCAGTACAACGACCCGGCGTTCAAGGACAAGAAGTTCCCCGTGGTCGAGCTGATCCCGGGCTACCCCGGCTCCTCCTCCACCTGGTACGGCACCCTCAAGGTGTCCGAGCAGCTCAAGCCGCTGATGCAGCAGGGCAAGGTCGCGCCGTTCATCCTGGTCTCGCCCCGCACCAAGCTGCTGAACAACCAGGACGCGGGCTGCACCGACATCCCCGGCAAGATCAACGCCGACGCCTGGGTCACCCGTGACGTCCCGCAGATGGTGCTGGACAACTTCCGCGCGGACCCGTCCGCGGACCGCTGGGCGATCGCCGGCTACTCGGCCGGCGCGCACTGCGCGGCCAAGCTGTCGCTGGCCCACCCCAACCGGTATCGGGCCGCCATCGCGATGTCCGGCTACAACGACCCGGCCCAGGAGCCGGACTCGCTGGTCGGCAAGGACGCCAAGCTGCGCGAGGCCAACAACCCGGTCAACATCCTGAAGACCGCCGCGCAGCCGCCGAAGGTCGCCCTGCTGATCAGCGGCTCCAAGGGGGACGGCTACGAGGACGGCGAGGCGATCCGCGCCGCGGCCAAGGCCCCGACCACCGTCCAGGTCGAGGAGGGCTCCGGCCCGCACACCACCGAGCAGTGGAAGAAGATGGTCCCGAGCGCCTTCCAGTGGCTGACCTCGGTCATCCCGGTGCAGTAGGACCGTCATCGTCCTGGGCTGGTTCCTCACCAGCACCGGCATGGACCGGGCCGAGGCCGAGCTAGCGGTGGAACGTGCGATCGGTGGCCGGT
>NZ_JBEXJK010000202.1:0-14745 GCF_040609095.1 Kitasatospora sp. NPDC004799 | reverse complement strand
GACGCGTCGGACACGGGGGTATTCGCAAATGTTCGCACTCGACTGGGACCGCAGGACCTGCGCCAGGCGCGGTCACACCACCTACTCCTCGGTCGGGCCGAGGTCCGCCCGCTCGCGGAGCTCCACCGTGCGGGCGCGGTGGGCGGCGTGCAGTTCCAGCACGACGATCTCGTTCGGGCCCGGGCGCAGGACGGGGCCGGGGACGTACAGCGAGCGCTGGGGGCCCCGGGACCAGTGGCGGCCGAGGTGGAAGCCGTTGACCCAGACGTTGCCCTTGGTCCAGCCGGGCAGGTGGACGAAGGTGTCGGCCGGCTCCTCGACCTGGAAGGCGCCCCGGTGGAAGACCGGCCCGGCGGCCGGCCCGGCGGTCGGGGCGAAGGCGAGCCCGCCGAGGTCGGTCAGCGGCAGCGGCAGGCTGGTCCACCCGGTCAGCTCGGCGCCGTCGAGCAGGACCCGGCCGGGCAGGCCCTTGCGGTCGTGCACCTCCTGGCCGTAGTTGACCCGGCCCTGGTTCTCCACCAGCAGCCGCAGCACGCTGCCCGCCCGGGGCACGGTGAAGGCGATCGCCCGCTCGTGGTTCTCGCGCTCCAGCACGCCGACGGGCTGCCCGTCGACGAACACCTGGGCGCGGTCGCGGACGTCCTCCAGCTCCAGCAGCGCGGGACCGGCGGCCGGCAGCACCGCCCGGTACAGGACGTAGCCGAAGTCCTGCCCCAACTGCTCCATGGTGAGCGGGCGTTCGGACTCCACCGGGACGCCCAGGGCCGGCAGGCCGGCGAACAGCGGCGCGCTCTCGGTGAGCGCCACCGTGGCCGCGGGCAGCCTCGGGCCGGGGACCGGCGCCGGCTCGTCCGGGACGGGGGCGTACTTCGCGATGACCTCGCGGAAGGCGTGGTACTTCGCGGTGGGCTCGCCGGCCTCGTCGAGCGGGGCGTCGTAGTCGTACGAGCCGACGGTGGGGCGGTAGGTGTGCTTGTCGTTGGCGCCGTTGGTGAAGCCGAAGCTGGTGCCGCCGTGGAACATGTAGAGGTTGACCGAGGCCCCGGTGGCCAGCAGCTCGTCCAACTCCCGGGCGGCCTGGGCCGGGTCGCGCACGACGTGGTGGCCGCCCCAGCGGTCGAACCAGCCGATCCAGAACTCGGTGCACATCAGCGGCCCGGTCGGCCGGTGGGCGCGCAGGGCGGCGATCCCCTCCCGGGAGCGGCTGCCGAAGTTGGCGGTGGCGAGCACGCCGGGCAGGGCGCCGCGGGCCAGGTCGGCGGGCTGGTCGCAGGTGAACAGCGGGACGTCCACGCCCAGTCGGCGCAGCAGGTCGGCGAGGTGGGCGAGGTGGGCGGTCTCGTCGCTGTAGGCGCCGAACTCGTTCTCCACCTGCACGGCCAGCACCGGGCCGCCCCGGGTGGCCAGCCGGTCCAGCAGCGGGGGCAGGAGCTGCTCGAAGTACGCCTCGACGGCGCGCAGGTACGACGGGTCCTGGCTGCGCAGCCGGATCCCGGGCTCGGCGAGGAGCCAGGACGGCAGGCCGCCGCCCTCCCACTCGGCGCAGATGTACGGGCCAGGGCGCAGCAGGACGTGGAGCCCCTCGGCGGCCGCCAGGTCGAGGAAGGCCGGGAGGTCCAGCCCGGCGTCCATCCGGAAGACGTCCGGCCGGGGCTGGTGGAGGTTCCAGGGGACGTACGTCTCGACGGTGTTCAGGCCCATCAGCCGGGCCTTGCGCAGCCGGTCGGCCCACTGGTCGGGGTGGACGCGGAAGTAGTGCAGGCCGCCGGAGACGATCCGGAACGGCTCGCCGTCGAGGGTGAAGTCGTCGCCGTCGATCTGGAGGACGGGCATGGTGGTGCTCCTGGGGGAAGGTTGGTGCGGTGCGGGCCGGTGCCCGTGCGGCGGGGGCCGGACGGGCACCGGCCGGCGCTCACGGTGCGGTGACCTTGAAGCCCTGCTGGTTGCCGTAGTCGGCGATGCGCTTCTGCCAGGCCGTCAGGCCGGCGCCGAGGTCGCCGGTCAGGCTCTGGCCGACGGTGTCCTTGAAGACCGAGTTGGCGTAGACCTGGAAGGGCAGGTACTGCCAGCCCGGGCCGACGGCGGCCGAGGAGGCGGCGAAGACCTGGTTGGCGGGCTGGCCGCCGAGCGAGGCGAGCGGCTTGTCGAGGAAGGCCTGGTCCTTGATCAGCTCGCTGCTCGCGGGGAAGAGGCCGTTCTCGTTGAGCGAGCGGATCGCCTCCGGGTCGGAGTCGAGCCAGATCGCGAAGGCGGCCGCGGCGGCCTTGTTCTTGCTGGTGGACGGCACGGCGACGGCGGAACCGCCCTGCTCGGCGGAGACGTTCTGGCCGGCGCTCCACTGCGGCATCGGGGCGGCCCGCCAGTCCTTGGCGGTGTCCGGGATGGTGGAGGCGATGTTGCCCGGGGCCCACGCGCCGGTCAGCCACATCGCGTACTGCCCGCTGCCCATGGCCTGCCACCACTCGTTGGTCCAGCCGGGAGCCGGGTCGACGAGCTTGCGGGAGAGCAGGGAGGACCAGAGGTCGGAGACCTTCTTGGCGCCCGGGTCCTGGAGGTCGACCGCGACCGAGGTGGCGTCCTTCTGCCGGAACGGGCGGCTGCCGGCCTGCCACATCAGGCTGTCCATGCCGCCGGCGTCGCCCGGGTCGATCGAGGTGATGAACCGCTTCGGGTCCGACTCCTTGATCCTGACCGCGGCCGCCTCGAACTCGGCCCAGGTCTTCGGCGGTTCGAGGTGGAGCTCGTCGAAGATCCGCTTGTTGTAGAACATCGCCATCGGGCCGGTGTCCTGGGGGATGGCGTAGACACCGCCGCCGACGGACACCTGCGACCAGGCGGAGGGCGTGAACTTGGCCTCCAGGCCCGCCGCACCGAACTCCTTGAGGTTCACCAGCCGCTTGGAGAGGGCGAGTTCGGGCAGCGCGAAGTACTCGACCTGGACCACGTCCGGGCCGCCGCTGCCGGCCTTCACGGCGGTCTGCAGCTTGGTGTACTCGGTGGCCGACTGGCCGGCGTTGACGATGTCGACCTTGATCTTGGGGTGTTTCTGCTCGAACAGCGCGACGGTCTTGTCGAGGTTCGGCGCCCAGGTCCAGAAGGTGAGCGTGGTCGGGGTGTCCAGCGCGGCGGCCGGGTCGGCGGAGCCGCCCGAGTCGGAACCGCCGCCGGAGCCGCAGGCGGTGAGGCCGAGGAGGAGCGCCGCGGCCGGGGCGAGGGCGAGCAGTCTGCGGCGCGAGCGGGTGCGCACGGGGGTCATGGCTGGCTTCCTTGCTGTGGAGGGTGGGGGGTGAGCCGGGTGGTGGGGGAGACCTGGGGGGCGGTCATTCCTTGACGCTTCCGGCGGCCAGGCCGGACTGCCAGAACCGCTGGAGGAAGAGGAAGGCGACGACCAGCGGGATGATCGCGAGCAGGCTCCCGGTGATGACCAGCGGGTAGAAGCCCGTGGTGGTGGCGCCGCTGCCCGCGGCGCCGGTGGCCAGCGAGTTCCACTGGTTGAGGCCGACGGTGAGGGGGAACCACTTGGGGTTGCTGAGCACGATCAGCGGCAGGAAGTAGTTGTTCCAGGTCGCGACCAGGGCGAACAGCAGCACGGTGACGAAGCCGGGGGCGAGCAGCCGCAGTGAGATGGTGAAGAAGGTGCGCACCTCGCCCGAGCCGTCGATCCGCGCGGCCTCCAGCATCGAGTCCGGGACGGCCTCGGCGGCGTAGACCCGCATCAGGTAGACGCCGAACGGGCTGACCAGCGAGGGCAGCAGGACGGCCCACGGGGTGTCCACCACGCCGATCTCGCTGAACAGGAGGTAGGTGGGGACGGCCAGTGCGGTGCCGGGGATGGCGATGGCGCCGAGCACCACCGCGGAGAGCGCGGTGCGGCCGCGGAAGCGGTACTTGGCGAGCCCGTAGCCGGCGGCGGTGGAGATGAACGCGGCCCCGCCGGCGCCCACCACCGCGTAGAGCAGGGTGTTGCCGAACCAGCGCAGGTAGATCCCGTCGTCGTAGGACAGCACGTCGCCGATGTTGTCGAACAGGTGGAAGCCGTGGCCGAACCAGAGCCCGAAGCCGCTGGTGAGCGAGGCGCTGTCCTTGGTGCTGGACATGAACAGCCAGACCAGCGGGAGCAGCGCGTACAGGAGCATCAGCCCCATCGCGATGGTGAGCGCGTTGCTGGCGCGCCGCGGGCGTCGGCGGGCGGGGGTGTTGGCGCTCACTTGCCCTGTTCCTTCCGCATCGACCGGATCTGGACGGCGTACGCGACGATTGCGGTCACACCTCCGAGGACCACGGCGACGGCTGCCGAGTAGTTGAACTGCTGGCCGTTGAAGGCCAGGTTGTAGGCGTACATGTTGGGCGTGTAGCTGGTGGAGATCACGCCGGGCGCGAGCGACTGCATCACGTTGGGCTCGTTGAAGAGCTGGAACGTGCCGATGATCGAGAACACCGTCGCCAGCACCAGCGCGGAGCGCACCGCGGGGAGCTTGATGCTCCAGGCCTTGCGGAACTCGCCGGCGCCGTCCATCTCGGCCGCCTCGTAGAGCTCGTGCGGCACGGTGCGCAGGGCGGCGTACAGGATCAGCATGTTGTAGCCGACGTACTCCCAGGTCACCACGTTGCCGATGGAGGCGAGCATCCAGGAGGGGCCGAGGAAGTCGGGCAGGTCGACGTGCAGCAGGTCGCCGATCTGCCCGACCAGCCCGAAGCGGTCGCCGTACAGGTATCCCCACATCAGCGAGGCCACCACCGCGGGGACGGCGTACGGGACGAAGATGCCGATCCGGAACAGGCCGGGCCTGCGCAGCCGTCCGCTGTCGACGGCGAGGGCCGCGACCAGGGCGAGGCCGAGCATCACCGGCACCTGGACCACCAGGAAGAGCAGCACCCGCCACAGGCCCGCGCGGAAGAGCTCGTCCTCCAGCGCGCGCCGGTAGTTGTCGAGCCCCACGAAGACGTTCCCGCCGATCATCCGCTCCTGGAAGAAGCTCAGGTACGCGGCGTAGCCCAGCGGTGCGGCGATGCCGATCACGAACACCACCAGGAACGGTGCGAAGAACGCGAATCCGACCGCTCCGTGGCGGGACCGGGCGGCCGGTGCCGCCGGACGCGGCCGGGACCGTGACCGGCTCGGACGGGGTGGAGTGGAGGTCTGCGACGTGCTCACGCGTTCGTGCCCTTCGGCGGATGTTTACGCCAACATGGCGTCGGCGTTGAGTGTTGCCGTGCGCACTGAACGCGTCAAGCCGTCGCTCGGGGGTGATGCGCCTTCGTGACCGCGCGTTCGGGCGCGGGGCTGTGCCGGGCCACCGTCATCGGGGCATGAAATACCTGGTCAGAGCCTCTTTAGTAGAGCGGTTGGGCGCCCCTGGCGAGGGAGGTTACTTTCCGGTATCGGGTCGGTCGGCCGGTGGTTCCGACGCGGGTTCCGGGGCCTCCGTATGTTGTATTGCGTTGGAGTCTGTTTATTCTTGATCCAGGTGCTGGGCCGCTGAGGGTCGGCCCCGTCGCCGCCGCCGTTCCCCCTGCCCGCACGCAGGCGGGACGGCGGCCCTTTCGCGAGCCGTGAGCTGCGGACTCCCGCCGATCATGGCCCGGCGGTACCATGTTCACGCTGACATCGCGAAAGGACCGGTATGGACCAGAGTGAGACGCCCGGCACCGCCAGGGGCAGGTCACGGCCGCCCTCGCAGGCGGACGTCGCGGCCCTCGCCGGGGTGTCCTCGCAGACCGTCTCCCGCGTCGCCAACAACCGCAGCAACGTGGAACCGGAGACCAGGGAGCGGGTGCTCTCGGCCATGCGGATCCTCGGCTACCAGCGCAACAGCGCGGCCCGCGCCCTCACCCTCGGGCGGTTCCACGTCCTCGGGGTGGTCACCTTCGACGTCGCCGCGCACGGCAACGCCCGCACCCTCGCCGCGATCTCCCGCGCCGCCCAGCGCGCCGGGTACTCGCTGAACGTGGTCTGCGTCGAGGACCGGACCGAGGAGGCCGTGCAGCAGGCGGTCCGTCAGCTCACCGAACAGGCGGTGGACGGCCTGATCGTGATCGAGGCCCAGATCCTGGACCGGCCCGGCCTCGACGTCCACTCCGGGGTGCCGGTGGTCGTCGCCGACGGGGACCCGGAACGCCGCTTCCCGTCGGTGGACACCGACCAGGCGGCCGGGGCCGCCGCCGCGACCCGGCACCTGCTCGAGCTCGGGCACCGCACCGTCTGGCACATCGGCGGACCGCAGGACTCCTACGCCGCCCGCCGCCGCGCCGCCGCCTGGCACGCCGCGCTGAAGGAGGCCGGGGCGCCCGTCCCGCCGCTGCGCTACGGCGACTGGACGGCCGCCTCCGGCTACCGGATCGGCCGGGAGCTGGCCGCCCGCCCGGACGTCACGGCGGTCTTCGCCGCCAACGACCAGCTGGCCCTGGGGCTCGTCCGGGCCCTGCACGAGGCGGGCCGGCGGGTGCCGCGGGACGTCAGCGTCGTCGGCTTCGACGACCTGCCCGAGGCGGCCTTCTACCTCCCGCCGCTCACCACCATCCGCCAGGACTTCGAGGAGGTCGGGCGGCAGTGCGTCGCCCAGCTCCTCGCCCAGATCGACCGGCCGTCCGACCTGCCGGCCGCCGACCGGGTCGTCACGGTCACCCCGGACCTGGTCGTCCGGGAGAGCACGGCACCGGCACCGTCCCCGTCCCCGTCCCCGGACGGACCGGCGGGCCGCTGAACGACGGCGGGTGCCGCCCCCGGTGAGGGGAGCGGCACCCGCTTCGTCGTACGGCCGTGCTCAGCCGATCCGGAACTGCTGGTTCGGGCCCCCGCCGCAGGTCCACTGCACCACCGTGGCCCCGTCGGCCGTGGACAG
The DNA here is from genome assembly GCF_040609095.1 of Kitasatospora sp. NPDC004799. Classification (NCBI taxonomy): domain Bacteria; kingdom Bacillati; phylum Actinomycetota; class Actinomycetes; order Kitasatosporales; family Streptomycetaceae; genus Kitasatospora; species Kitasatospora sp. NPDC004799. Next base: position 7,903 of record NZ_JBEXJK010000202.1, on the reverse strand, counting down.
GTTCGCCACGTCCAGGCACTTGCCGCTGTGCCGGGCCACCAGCGTGACGTAGCCGCCGCCCGTCTCGCGCACCGACCACTGCTGGTTGGCGGCGCCGCTGCACGGATACCGGTCGGCCAGGGCGCCGTCGGCGGTCGAGACACCCGCGACGTCCAGGCACTGCCCGCTGCCGCGCGACACCACGGACACGTAACCGGGGCCGGCCGGCCGCAGCGACCACTGCTGGTCGGCGGAGCCGCCGCAGGTGTCCTGCACCACCGGCGTCGCGGGAGCGGTGGAGGCGCCCGACGCGTCGAGGCACTTGTCGCTGTGCCGGGCCGTCAGGGCCGTCCAGGCGTCGGGGGCGACGCCGGGAGCCGTCCAGGACTGGTTCGGGGCGCCGGTCGCCTGCCAGGTGCCGACCGGCGCGCCGTCGTCCTTCGAGGCGCCCGCGACGTCCAGCAGCAGCCCGGAGGCCTTGTTGACCAGGGTCAGGTGGCCGTCGCCGGACGTGGAGAGCATCCACTGCTGGCCGGTCGAGCCGTCCGGCGCGGCGAGGCCCACGGTGGTGGCGGACGCCGCGAGGGCCTGGCCGGTCCCGGCGTTGGTGATGCCGTACGCCGCCGTGCTGTCCCAGCCGCCGGCGGCCCTGGTGAAGGTCCACTGCTGGGCCGGGTCGGCCGGGTTCGCGGCGTGCTGGACCGGGCCGCTCCGGGCGGCGTCGGCCGCGAGCGCCATGCCGCTGTTGTCGCTGACCAGCTGACGGACCGTGCCGGTCGGCGCGGTCGCGGCCGTGGCGCTGACGCCGGTGGCGCCGGGCAGGACGAAGGTGGTCACCGAGCCCGGGCCGACCTGCGCGGTGAGCGTCTTCGCGGCGGTGGCGGTGAGGTCCGCACCGCGCTGGACGTTCCGGGCCGCGTCGGTGGTGTACTGCTGCACCGGGACGGAGGTGTCGACGCTCTGGAAGCCGGCCAGGTCGAGCGTGACGGTCTGGGCCGCGCCGGTGGCGTTGGTGTACACCGCCACCGCGCCGGTGCCGCCGGGCCGCAGGGCGGCGAGGGTGTTCGCGGAGTCGGTGCCGATGACCCGGGCGCCGGGCCGCACGAACCGGCTGTAGTTGGCCATCGCCCAGTACTTCTTGTTCTTCCGGACGGGCTCGTGGGCCGGGTCGGCGGAGGTCAGGTCGACCTGGATCAGGCCCCAGTTGGAGTTCTCGTGGGCGGGCGTCATGTTCGCGTAGTCCTCGACGGCCTGCCACATGACCCAGGACCGGGGCTCCAGGTTCCGGAAGCCGTCGTCGATCAGCCCGGAGAAGCTCAGCGCCGGCCTCATGTCGGTGAAGCTCTGCGGCACGTAGCCGCCGGTGTCGACCTCGGACATCCACAGCGGCTTGCCGGCGCCCTTGGCGACGTCGCGGGCCGAACTCCACCGGCTGCCGCCGTAGGTGTGGGTGTTCAGCCGGGCCACGGCGGCCCGGGTGGCGGCCGGGTACGTGGACCAGTCGTAGCTCATGCCGTCCGGAGTGCCCTCGTCCATCGCGGCGACCGGGGTGTTCAGGCCGGCCTTGCCGAGCGCGTCGTGCAGGCTGTTCACGATGTGCGCCTGGGAGGCGGTGGACCAGCTCGAACCCTCCTGACCCCGGCCGGCCAGCCAGCCGGTGGAGGTGGGCTCGTTCACCGGCTCGACGGAGTCGAAGGTGACGCCGGTCCCGGCCTGGGCCAGCTTCAGGGAACCCGCCAGGTAGGCGGCGAAGCGGTCGAACTGGTCGGCGCGGAGGTTGTCGTCCCAGGCGTTCGTCGCCGCTCCGGAGACCAGTCCGCTGGTGGTCATGAAGTACGGCGCGGAGTTGGAGAAGGCCTCGAAGGTGTCGGCGCCGCGCGCCTTCGCCGCCGTCAGCCACCAGCGCTGGTTGGCGTCGGCCTGCGGGTTCCAGTGGTCCGGGTTGTTCGGGTCCCACCAGTTCGCGGGCTCGGTCCAGCCGGTGGTGCCGCCCGCCGGCGGCCCGAACTCGGCCGGGCGGTTCCAGTAGCCCGGCACGGCGGCGCCGGGGCGCAGGTACGGCGCCGTCTCCGGGCTGTCCCCGCCGCCGATGTTGTAGCGGGCGACGGTGAAGCCCAGGCCGTCCGCGCCGTACAGGGCGTCGGCGAGCTGCTCGCGCTCGCTGTCGGGCCAGCCGCCGGTGACGTTGGCGAACCAGGCGAGCGAGGTGCCCCAGCCCTGGAACGGCTCCTGCTGGTAGCTGGGGTCCAGCCGGACGGTGACGTGCGCCGCCGCCTCGGCCGTGGCGGCGGCGGCCGGCGGGGCGGTCGGGGCGGCCAGCGCGAGGGAGGCCGCGGCGACGAGGGTCGCGCCGGTCCGGTGGCGGGGGCGCCGTCCGACGGGCGGTCGCGGGTGTGGGGGCATCGGGGTCCTCCGTGAGGGGGCCGGGGGATGTTGGCGCAAACAGAAAGCTGTGGGAGAGTGTCGAAGTCATGTTTGATTGTGTCAAGTACCGGTCATATCCCGAGGCGTGATCGAACGAGAACCAACAGGTTCGCACGATGACGGTCTGCGCTCCGCCCCTCCCCACCCCCACCCCCACACCCAGGAGATGCCCATGGGCCGTACCCGCCCGTCCTCACCCTGGCGCGCCGTGTTGAGCGCGGCGCTCGTCCTCACCGGCGCGCTGACCACGCTGGCCGCGCCACCCCCCGCGCAGGCCGCCGAACGGACCACCGCCGTCGGGACCGCCGTCACCGTCGACGGCACCCAGCCGGGCCTGACCTTCGACGGGGTCGGTGCGATCTCCGGCGGCGGCGGCAACTCCCGTCTGCTGGTGGACTATCCGGAGCCCCAGCGCGGCCAGCTGCTGGACTATCTGTTCAAGCCCGGCTACGGCGCCTCGCTGCAGCTGCTGAAGCTGGAGATCGGCGGCGACACCAACTCCACCGACGGCGCCGAGCCGAGCATCGAGCACACCCGCGGCGCCGTCGACTGCGACCAGGGCTACCAGTGGTGGATCGCCGAGCAGGCCAAGGCCCGCAACCCCGGCATCCGGTTCGCCGCCCTGTCCTGGGGCGCCCCCGGCTGGATCGGGAACGGGAACTTCTGGTCCCAGGACACCATCGACTACCTGATGGACTGGATGGGCTGCGCCGCCCGGCACCACCTGGACGTCTCCTACCTCGGCGGGTGGAACGAACGCGGCTTCGACAAGGCCTGGTACGAGAACCTCAAGAGCACGCTCGTCGCCCGGGGTTACGGGGCCACCAAGGTCGTCGCCGCCGACGGCTTCGGCTGGGACGTGGCCGACGCCATGGCCGCCGACCCGGCGTTCAAGGACGCCGTCGACGTGGTCGGTACCCACTACCCCTGCGGGTACATGAGCGCCTTCACCGAGTGCCCGAGCACGGCGACCGCGCAGGCGCTCGGCAAGCCGCTGTGGGCGAGCGAGACCGGCTCCCAGGACACCGACACGGGCGCCCCGGCGGTGGCGCGCGGGATCAACCGCGGCTACCTCGACGGGAAGATGACCTCGTTCTTCAACTGGCCGGTCATCGCCGCGCTCTACCCCGACCTGTTCTTCTCCACCGACGGCATGTCGGTCGCCAACCAGCCCTGGTCCGGCCACTACGACATCGGCAGGACGACCTGGGTCACCGCACACACCACCCAGTTCACCGCTCCCGGTTGGCGCTACATCGACTCCGCGAGCGGCTACCTCGGCGGTGCCCGCACCAACGGCAGCTACGTCACCCTGAAGAGCACGAACGGCCGCGACTACAGCACCGTCGTCGAGACCCTGGACGCCACCGCCGCCCAGACCGCGAGCTTCACCGTCGCCGGCGGCCTGTCCACCGGCCAGGTCCACGTCTGGTCCACCGACCTCGGCTCCACGAACCCGGCCGACTGGTTCGTCCAGCAGAAGGACGTCACCCCGGTGGGCGGCCGGTACACCCTCACCCTCCAGCCCGGCCGGGTCTACACCGTGACCACCACCACCGGCCAGGGCAAGGGCGCCGCCATCGCGCCGGCCGCCGCGCCGATGGCACTGCCCTACGCGGACGGCTTCGACACCCCCGCCACGACCACCTCGCCGAAGTACTTCACGGACATGAACGGCGCCTTCCAGACCGTCCCCTGCGGCGGCGGCCGCACCGGCGGCTGCCTGCGCCAGATGGCCCCGACCTCGCCGATCCGCTGGACCGAGGAGAAGGACAACGCCCCGTACACGATGATGGGCGACGGCAGTTGGTCCAACTACACCGTCACCGCCGACACGATGTTCGAGCAGTCCGGCACCGTCGAACTCCTCGGCCGGGTCAACCAGCAGGGCCGCAACAACAACGGCCTGAACGCCTACCACCTGCGGGTGAGCGACACCGGCGCCTGGTCGATCGACAAGAGTGACACCACGTGGAAGTTCACCACGCTCGCGAGCGGCACCATTACCGCCCTCGGCACCGGCCGCTGGCACACCGTCGCGCTCGCCCTGGACGGCGAGACCCTCACCGCGAGCATCGACGGCACCGCCGTGGGCAGCGCGACCGACGCGAGCTTCACCAACGGGCGGGCCGGCCTCGGCGTGACCGACTACCGGACCGAGCAGTTCGACGACTTCGCCCTCACCCCCGGCACGCCCACCACCCACACCGGCCCGATCGCCTCCGCCCTGCCCGGCACCTGCGTCCGCCCCGCCGCCGCCACCAGCGGTGCCGCCGTGCAGCTCTGGGCCTGCGACGGCAGCTCCGAGCAGGTGTGGACCCGCACCAACGGCACCCTCACCCACAACGGCAAGTGCCTCGACGTCACCGGCGCCGCCACTGCCAACGGATCCCCGGTCGAACTGTGGGACTGCACCGGTGGGGCCAACCAGCTCTGGACGCCCCAGCCGGACGGCACCCTGAGGAGCGCCCAGTCCGGCCGCTGCCTCGACGACCCGGCCTACGCCACCGCGAACGGCACCCCGCTGGCGATCTGGGACTGCAACGGCGGTTCCAACCAGCGCTGGACCCTGCCGTGACCGGCTGACCGTCGTTCTCCCGGGCCCGGCCGCACGACAGGTGCGGCCGGGCCCTCGGGCGTACCGGTCAGCTCAGGGTGCGGATCGCGGCGGCGTCGTAGGGGACCAGGTCGGCGAACCGGCCGGAGAGCACCTTGGCCGCCCACTGCGGGTCCTGGAGGAGGGCGCGGCCGACGGCGACCAGGTCGAACTCGTCGCGCTCCAGCCGGTCGAGCAGGTTGTCGATGCCCTGGACCGGCGCGCCCTCGCCCATGAAGGCCCGGACGAAGTCGCCGTCGAGGCCGACCGAGCCGACGGTGATGGCGGGACGGCCGGTGAGCTTCCTGGTCCAGCCGGCCAGGTTGAGGTCCGAGCCGTCGAACTCGGGGACCCAGTAGCGGCGGGTCGAGGCGTGGAAGGCGTCGACGCCGGCCTCGGCGAGCGGGGTGAGGATCGCCTCCAGCTCCTGCGGGGTCTCGGCGAGGCGGACCTCGTAGTTCTCGATCTTCCACTGCGAGTAGCGGAAGATCACCGGGAACTCCGGCGAGACGGCCGCGCGCACCGCGGCGACGAGCTCGGCCGTGAACCTCGTCCGGGCGACCGGGTCGCCGCCGTAGGCGTCGGTGCGGCGGTTGGTGCCCGCCCACAGGAACTGGTCGAGCAGGTAGCCGTGGGCGCCGTGCAGCTCGACGCCGTCGAAGCCGATCCGCTCGGCGGCCGCGGCGGCCTCGGCGAACGCACCGATGACGGCGTCCAGGTCGGCCCGGGTCATCGCCCGCCCGGTTCCCTCGGTGCCGTCCAGCCGGATGCCGGACGGGCCGACGGCGGGCGCGTCGGCGAACGGCGGGGCACCCTGGGGGCGCACCATGCCGATGTGCCAGAGCTGCGGCACGATGGTGCCGCCCGCCGCGTGGACGTCCTCGACGACCCGGGCCCACCCGGCCAGCTGCTCCTCGCCGTGGAAGCGCGGGATGTCGTCGCTCTGGCCGGCGGACTCGTGGCCGACGTACGTCCCCTCGGTGACGATCAGGCCGACGCCCGCGGCGGCGCGGCGGGCGTAGTACGAGCGCACGTCCGCGCCGGGCACGCCCCCGGGGGAGAAGCTGCGCGTCATCGGCGCCATCACGATGCGGTTGGGCACGGTCAGCCCGTTGATCGTGACGGGCCGGGACAGGATCTCGGCCGCGCGGGAGGCGGACGGCTCGGTGACGGTCATGGATGTCCTCGCGGGTAGCGGTGGTGCGCCGGAGCGGAAACAGGTCGCCCGTGCCAACCGCCCCGGCGGCCCCCGCATTTCACCGCCCGCCGGAAAGCCGCTGTGATCCAGGTCACCTCCCGGTGCGCCGGGGGCGGGAGTCGGCCGTCCCGCACGTCAACTCACTGAGCGGGCCCGGGCGGTGCGTCGGGGTCAGGGCAGGGTGTCGTAGCCGTAGAGCGCCGAGACGTCCAGGACGGAGCGCGGGGTGGCGGCGCGGCCGAGGGGGGAGGCGATCGGGTCGTCGATCCGTTCGCCCTGGTAGACGGCGGCCGAGGCGGTCATGTCGGGGGCGTAGAGCGGTCCGTAGCGGTTCAGCCAGCCCGCCCAGATGCGGTCGACGTTGCAGTGGTGCAGGTAGAACAGGGGGTCGTTGGGCGAGGTGGTGGGGCCCATGTCGCCGCCGATCCACACGTGGACCTGGTTGTGCAGGTGGACCGGCCGGGCCGGGTCCTTGGGGATCCAGCCCTCGAGCCGGTTGCGGAAGCCCTGGGAGGAGGAGTTGAAGGCGGGGGTGTCGTAGCGGTCGGCGGGGGCGCCGCCGGCCGGGGTGTAGGCGAGTGCCTCCGCCACCTCGGGGCCGGTCGGGAGGGTGCGCCAGCCGAACGGCGGCCGCTGGGCGAAGGCGCGGCGCAGGCCGCGGCTGGTCTGGGCGAGCGCCATGCCGGTGGGCCCGGCGGCTTCGATGCGGACGGTGAAGGTGGCGGGATCGGCCGGGTGGTAGGCGAACGGGCCGTCGGACACCGGGTCGCCGTCGCCGCCCAGGTAGGCGGGGGTGAAGATCGTGGCGTCGGTCGGCGAGCCGTGGTCGCCGTCGGCCGACCAGTCCCAGTACGGGAGGCCGAACTCCGGTTTGCGGAGCACCCGTTGGAGGTTCTTCTCCAGGAATCCGAGCATCACCCGGTGCCAGGGCAGGAAGATCGGCCCGCGGTGGGCGGCGTTGCGCACCTGCGGGTTCCCGCCGGGCGGGATCGGGGTCGTCATGGTCCGGGCGTGCCAGACGACGAACAGGTCGTAGGTGCGGACCGGGACGACCGGGCCGGGGACGCCCAGCTGCCGGGTGGTGAACCGGCTGTCCTCCTGCTTGAGCAGACCGATGCCGCGGACGTAGTCGTCGCGGGCGGTCGCGTCCCGGAGGATGTTCCTGCGGACGACGGCCATCTCAGTCACCGCCCCGGAACGCGTCGGGGTAGGTGTGGATCAGCACCTTGACGGCGTCCACCGCGGAGACGAACTGGTAGGCGGGCAGGCCGTGGCAGGACAGCATGCCGCTGTCGTCCACGTCGAGCCCGGCGGTCAGCGGCCGGCCGTCCACGCTGACCTCGTACGTCGTGGTGATGACGATCCGGTGGCCCTGGTACTCCGCGGTGCGGACGGACGTCGCCGGGCCGTGTTCGTGGTCCATCGGCGGGTGCGGCAGGCCGGCCAGATAGCCCCCGAAGGCCGCCGGATCGGCGGCGGTCCCGAGCTGGGTCGGATCGATGGTCGGGTCCATGGCGACTCCCTGCCGGTGGCGGCTGCGGCCCGGCGAGCGGCCGGGCACTCCCACCTCCACCATCGCGCCGCCCCCGGCCGCCCGCACCCCGTCGGCCCGCGTGCCGGGCGTCGGCGCGTCGCCCGCCCGCACCTCGCCCGCCCGCACCTCGCCTGCCCGTAGCCCGTCGGCCCCACCACCGGCCGGAGGCGTG
>NZ_JBEXJK010000201.1:0-14751 GCF_040609095.1 Kitasatospora sp. NPDC004799 | reverse complement strand
GGACCGACGGCTCGCTGATGAAGCCGCGCGTCCAGGGCTTCGACTCGACCTTCGGCTCCCGCCGCGTCGGGGCGCCGTCGGTGGTGAACGGCCAGAGTGGTCGAGCGGCCGCTCGGCGTCCCGGGCCGGGCGGCCGCGCCGTGGTGCTGCCGGCGTGGCGTCCCGACCCGGGCGGCCGTGCAGCCGCTGGTCGTGGGGCGGCCGGAAGCCCGGCCGCGGGTGGTGCCTTGGTGCCTTCGAAACGGTACCGACCGGTACCGACTGGAGGACGGTACCGATCGGTACCGTTTGGCGTCAAGGGTGGTTAGGATCTCCGCATGGCAGTCAACGCACGGGCGCGCCTGCTGAGCACGGCCGAGTCCCTCTTCTACGCCCACGGGATCCGCGCGGTCGGCGTGGAGCGCATCCTTTCCGAGTCCGGGGTGGGCCGGGCCTCCTTCTACCGGCACTTCGCCGGCAAGGAGGCGCTGGTCACCGCCGTCCTGGAGGGCCGCGACGCCCGCTGGCGGGCGTGGCTCGCCGAGCGGGTCGCGGCCCACGGCGGCCACCCGCTGCACGTCTTCGACGCGCTGGCCGAGCGGTTCTCGGCGCAGGACTACCGCGGCTGCGTGGCGATCAACACGATGACCGAGATCGCCGATCGGGCCAGCCCGGCCCGCGGGATGGCGGCCCTGCACAAGACCCGGGTGATCGAGCTGGTCGAGGGGCTCATGCTGGACGCGGGCGTGCCCGAACCCGGGCAGCGGGCGCGGCAGTTCGCGCTGCTGATGGACGGCGCGATCGTCACCGCGCTGCGCGAGGGCACCCCGGACGCGGCCTGGCGGGCCCGGAGCATCGCCGAGGCCCTGCTGGCCGCCCGCCCGGCCGTCCGAAACGCCGGCTGACCCGCTGTCGGGTAGTCCGGGCGCCCCGCCCGCGCCTGAGCGCGCCGTCCCGCCCGCGGGCCGGGGCGGGACGGGTTGGTGGCGCGGGGGAGGCGGTGCGTAGGGTGGGGGCGAACTGTCGGCCTGCCCGTGGAGAACCCGATGAATGCGACCCCTGCCCCTGACGGCCTGCTTCCGGTCGGGGTGATCGGGCTCGGGGACATCGCGCAGAAGGCCTACCTGCCGGTGCTCACCGCGCTGCCCGGGCTCGACCTGCGGCTGATGACCCGGGACGCGGCGAAGCTGGACCGGATCGGGGACGCCCACCGGATCGCCCCCGAGCACCGGTTCACCGATCTCGGGGAGCTGATCGGGAGCGGCATCCGCGCCGCCTTCGTGCACGCCGCCACCGACCAGCACGTCCCGATCGTGGAGCAGCTGCTGACGGCGGGTGTGGACGTGTACGTCGACAAGCCGCTCGACTACACCCTGGACGGCGCCCGTCGGCTGGTCGACCTCGCCGACCGCACCGGCCGCTCGCTGATGGTCGGCTTCAACCGCCGCCACGCGCCCGGCTACGCCCAGGCCAAGGAGCGCCCGCGCGACCTGATCGTGCTGCAGAAGAACCGCGAGGGCCTGCCCGAGACCGCCCGCACCCTGGTGTACGACGACTTCATCCACGTCGTGGACCTGCTGCGCTTCCTGGCGCCCGGCGAGATCGAGCACGTGGACGTCCGGGCCCGCACCCGGGACGGGCTGGTCGAGCACGTGGTGCTCACCCTCGGCGGGGCCGGGTTCACCGCGCTGGGCATCATGAACCGGGTCTCCGGCTCCACCGAGGAGGTGCTGGAGGTCTCCGGCGGCGACTCCAAGCGCGAGGTGCGCAACCTGGCCGAGGTGGTCGACCACCGCGGCCAGCCGACCGTCCGCCGCCGCGGCGACTGGGTGCCGGTGGCCCGTCAGCGCGGCATCGAGCAGTGCGTGCTGGCCTTCCTGGCGGCCGTCCGCGCCGGGCAGACGCTGGACGCCCACGACGCGCTGCGCACCCACGAGCTGTGCGAGCTGGTGGTGGAGCGGATCGAGGCTTCCTGGGTGTCGGCCGGCCGCGGCCTGTGAGCCGCCGGGGCTGACCGTGACTCAGGTCATCTCCCGGGAACCGACAGTTCACCGTCAGGGTCTTGTCGGGGCATTTTCTACGCGCGTATCTTAGGGGCCGCCGCGGGGGGCGGGCGTCCGTTCCCCCCGCTTCTTCTCTACGCGAGTAGTGCGCGCCCGCAGCGCGCCTCCGCCCGGACCGCCGTGCCACGCCAGTGCCGCACGGCGGAGCTAGGAGTCCAGCCCCGGTGACCACCGCCCCCACGCCCCGCCCCCGCAGAGCCCTGCTGCGCGCCGCCCTGATCCCGGCCTCGCTGGCCGCCTCGCTGGTGCTCGTCCCGCTGCCGGCGGCCACCGCCGCCGCGCCCGCGACCCCGGCCCCCACCGAGGCCGGCCCGCTGCGGATCCACGACATCCAGGGCGGCACCCGGATATCCCCGCAGGCCGGAAAGCCCGTCACCGGCGTGCCCGGCATCGTCACCGGCGTGCGCGCGTACGGCAGTGCCAAGGGCTTCTGGATCCAGGACCCGAACCCGGACGCCGACCCGGCCACCAGCGAGGGCGTCTTCGTCTTCACCGGCGGCAACCCGACCGTGAAGGTCGGCGACTCGGTGCTGGTGAGCGGCAAGGTCACCGAGTACTACCCGAACTTCAACGGCGGCTCGCAGTCCCTGACCGAGATCTCCGCCCCGGGCGTCACCGTCCTGTCGGCCGGCAACCCGCTGCCCGCCGCGGTGGTCGTGGACACCCGCAACATCCCCGGCAGGTACGCCCCGGCGGCCGGCCCGGACGGCTCGATCGACGGCGTGGAGCTCGACCCGGAGAAGTACACCCTGGACTTCTACGAGTCCCTGGAGGGCATGCTCGTCCAGGTCCAGGACGTCCGGGTGATCCAGGCGACCGACAAGTACAACGAGCTGTGGGTCGCCGCCGACCGCCAGGACCAGCGCAGCAAGCGCGGCGGCGTGCTGTACGAGTCCTACCGCGAGCCCAACGTCGGCCGCCTGATGGTCCAGCAGCAGGCCGCGGCCGCCCAGCAGCCCTTCCCGGTGGCCAACGTCGGCGACGAGCTGACCGGCACCACCAGCGGCCCGCTGGACTACAACAACTTCGGCGGCTACACCCTGGTCGCCGGCACCCTGGGCACGCTGAAGGACAACCACCTCCAGCGCGAGGTCACCGCGAAGCCGAACGACCGCGAACTCACCATCGCCACCTACAACGTGGAGAACCTGGCCCCGGGCAACCCGGACGCCAAGTTCGCCGAGCTGGCCCAGGGCGTCGTCACCAACCTGCGCTCGCCCGACATCGTCGCCCTGGAGGAGATCCAGGACAACAACGGCGCCAAGAACGACGGCACGGTGGACGCGAGCCAGACCGTCGCCAAGTTCGTCGCCGCGATCAAGGCGGCCGGCGGCCCGGCCTACGACTGGCGCTCGGTCGACCCGCAGGACGGCAAGGACGGCGGCGAGCCCGGCGGCAACATCCGCCAGGTCTTCCTCTTCAACCCGCAGCGGGTGTCCTTCACCGACATCCCCGGCGGCGGCGCCACCACCGCCGTCGGCGTGACCGGCACCGGCGCGGGCGCCGCGCTGACCGCCTCGCCCGGCCGGATCGAGCCGGCCGACGAGGCCTGGACCAACAGCCGCAAGCCGCTGGTCGGCCAGTTCTCCTTCCGCGGCCAGAAGGTCTTCGTGATCGCCAACCACTTCAACAGCAAGGGCGGCGACCAGGGCATCGACAGCCGGTTCCAGCAGCCGACCCGCGGCTCCGAGGTGCAGCGCACCAAGCAGGCCACCGTCGAGCAGGCCTTCGTCGCCCGGCTGCTGGCCGCCGACAAGGAGGCCCGGATCGTCTCCCTCGGCGACTTCAACGACTACCAGTTCTCGCCCGCGCTCGCCGCGCTCACCAAGGACGGCGTGCTGCGCGACCTGGTGAACGAGCTGCCGGAGACCGAGCAGTACTCGTACGTCTACCAGGGCAACTCGCAGGTGCTGGACCACATCCTGGTCAGCCCCGAGGTCGGCTACGCCAAGTACGACGTGGTGCACATCAACGCCGAGTTCGCCCAGCAGGCCAGCGACCACGACCCGCAGGTGGTCCGGATCAAGCCGTGACCGGGCCACCGGCTACGCTGCCTCCGCCACCGGTGATCACCGGCGGCGGAGGCGGCGTCGTGCGACGGGGGAGAGCATGGAGTACCGGGTCGAGCGGATCGGGCGGGGCGACTGGCAGCGCCTGCGGGCAGTGCGGCTGGCCCAACTCCTCGACACGCCACTGGCGTTCGGCGAGACCCACGAGTACGCGCGCCACCAGGGCGAGGGCAACTGGCGGGCCCGGTGCGACTGGGTCAACGAGCCCGACAAGCTCGGCCTGGTCGCGGTGGACGCCGCGGGGGAGTGGGTCGGCACCATGCTGTCCGTCCCGAACCGGACGCACGCCCGCGCGCTCGACCTGATCGGGGTCTGGGTGGACCCGGCGCACCGCGGCCGCGAGCGCGGCGTCGCCGACGCCCTGCTGGACGCGGTGCTCTCCTGGGCGCGGGTCCGGGGCGCCGGGCGGATGCTGCTCGGGGTGCACGAGGCGAACCCCCGCGCCGCCGCCTTCTACCGGCGGCGCGGGTTCGCCTACACGGGGGAGTCGACGCCGTACGTGCTGGACGAGTCGGCGCGGATCCTGGAGATGGCCCTCCCGCTGGACTGACCGGCCCCGTCCGCCCGGGTAGGACCCGGCCAGGCTTAGCCCAGGTACTGGGCCAGCGCCTCGCCGGTCAGCGTGGACCGGGCGGCGACCAGCTCGGCCGGGGTGCCCTCGAAGACCACCCGCCCGCCGTCGTGGCCGGCCCCCGGGCCGAGGTCGATGATCCAGTCGGCGTGCGCCATCACCGCCGGGTGGTGCTCGATCACGATCACCGACTTGCCGGACTCGACCAGCCGGTCCAGCAGCCCGAGCAGCTGCTCGACGTCCGCCAGGTGCAGCCCCGTGGTCGGCTCGTCCAGCACGTAGACGCCGCCCTTGTCCGCCATGTGGGTGGCCAGCTTGAGCCGCTGCCGCTCGCCGCCGGACAGCGTGGTCAGCGGCTGCCCCAGGCTCAGGTACCCGAGCCCGACGTCGGCGAGCCGCTCCAGGACGCGGTGCGCGGCCGGGAGCTTCGCCTCGCCCGAGCCGAAGAACTCCTCCGCCTCCGTCACCGACATCGCCAGCACCTCGGCGATGTCCCGCCCGCCCAGGTGGTACTCCAGCACCGCCGGCTGGTACCGCTTGCCCTCGCAGTCCTCGCAGGTGGTGGCCACCCCGGCCATCATCGCCAGGTCGGTGTAGACCACCCCGGCGCCGTTGCAGGTCGGGCAGGCGCCCTCGGAGTTGGCGCTGAACAGGGCCGGCTTCACGCCGTTGGCCTTGGCGAAGGCCTTGCGGATCGGCTCCAGCAGCCCGGTGTAGGTGGCCGGGTTGCTGCGCCGGGAGCCCTTGATCGCGCCCTGGTCGACGGAGACCACGCCCTCGTCCGCCGCCCCGGACCGTCGACCCAGCGAGCCGTGGATCAGCGAGCTCTTGCCGGAGCCCGCCACCCCGGTGACCACGGTGAGCACCCCGAGCGGGACGTCCACGTCCACGTCCCGCAGGTTGTGGGTGCTCGCGCCGCGGATCTCCAGCGCGCCGGTGGGCTTCCGTACGGTGTCCCGCAGCGCCGTCCGGTCGGACAGGTGGCGGCCGGTCACCGTGCCGCTGGTGCGCAGCCCCGCCACGTCGCCCTCGTAGCAGACCGTGCCGCCCGCCGCACCGGCCCCGGGGCCGAGGTCGACCACGTGGTCGGCGATCGCGATGGTCTGCGGCTTGTGCTCCACCACCAGCACCGTGTTGCCCTTGTCGCGCAGGCGCAGCAGCAGCCGGTTCATCCGGTCGATGTCGTGCGGGTGCAGGCCGGTGGTGGGCTCGTCGAAGACGTACGTGGTGTCGGTGAGCGAGGAGCCGAGGTGGCGGATCATCTTGACCCGCTGGGCCTCGCCGCCGGAGAGGGTGCCGGAGGGGCGGTCGAGCGAGAGGTAGCCGAGACCGATCTCCACGAAGGAGTCGAGGGTCTGCCGGAGCGTGCCGAGCAGCGGGGCCACCGAGGGCTCGTCCAGGCCGCGGACCCAGTCGGCGAGGTCGCTGATCTGCATCGCGCAGGCGTCGGCGATGCTGATGCCCGCGATCTTCGAGGAACGGGCCGCCTCGCTGAGCCGGGTGCCCCCGCAGTCGGGGCAGGCGGTGAAGGTCACGGCCCGCTCCACGAAGGCCCGGATGTGCGGCTGCAGGGCCTCCTTGTCCTTGGCGAGCATGGACTTCTGGATCTTGGGGACCAGGCCCTCGTAGGTGAGGTTGACGCCGTTGACCTTGACCTTGGTCGGCTCCCGGTAGAGGAAGTCCTGCAGCTCCTTCTCCGTGTACTCGCGGATCGGCTTGTCCGGGTCCAGGAAGCCCGAGTTGGCGTACACGCCGACCGTCCACCAGCTGTCGGTCTTCCAGCCGGGGATGGTGATCGCGCCCTCGGAGATCGACTTGCTGTCGTCGTACAGCTGGGTGAGGTCGATGTCGGAGACGGTGCCGCGGCCCTCGCAGCGCGGGCACATGCCGCCGGTGATGCTGAAGCTGCGCCGCTCCTTGACCGTCTTGCCGGCCCGCTCCAGGGTGACGGCGCCGGCGCCGCTGATCGAGGGGACGTTGAAGGAGAAGGCCTTGGGGGAGCCGATGTGCGGGGTGCCGAGGCGGCTGAACAGGATGCGCAGCATCGCGTTGGCGTCGGTGGCGGTACCGACGGTGGAGCGCGGGTCGGCGCCCATCCGCTGCTGGTCGACGATGATCGCCGTGGTCAGGCCTTCGAGGACGTCCACCTCGGGGCGGGCCAGCGTGGGCATGAAGCCCTGGACGAAGGCGCTGTAGGTCTCGTTGATCAGCCGCTGGGACTCGGCGGCGACGGTGTCGAAGACCAGCGAGCTCTTGCCCGAGCCGGACACCCCGGTGAACACCGTCAACCGGCGCTTGGGGATGTCGACGCTGACGTCCTTGAGGTTGTTCTCGCGTGCGCCGTGCACGCGGATCAGGTCGTGGCTGTCGGCGACGTGCGGCTGCGCGTCCGTCCGCTTGGGCATCGTTCTCTTCGCTCCCTGGCTCTCGGCGGTCTCGGGGGGACGGGCCGGGCGGGCCCGCCCCGCGGCCGCCGTCGGTGTGCTCGAACCCCTCGATCCAACCATCGATCCGGCCGGGATCGAACGGTTTTCGGGTGCGGCCGACGGCGGCGGGCGGGGCGGGCCCGGCCCGGTCAGGTCGGCTCAGCCCAGCTCGTTGAACCGGACCATGTTGCCCGCCGGGTCGCGGAACGCGCAGTCGCGGACGCCGTACGGCTGCCGGGTCGGCTCCTGGACCAGCTCGGCGCCGCCGGACTTCAGCCGGTCGAAGACGCCGTCCAGGTCGCGGGTGCCCAGGACCAGCCGGGCGTAGGTGCCCTTGGCCATCATCTCGGCGATGGTCCGCTGCTCCTCCTCGGTACGGCCCGGGTCGGCGGAGGCCGGCTCCAGCACCAGGGAGACGTCGGGCTGGCCGACGGGGCCGACGGTGATCCAGCGCATCGGGCCGCCGCCGACGTCGCTGCGCACCTCGAAGCCGAGCAGGTCGCGGTAGAAGGCCAGGGAGGCCTCGGGGTCGGTGTGCGGGAGGAAGGTCCAGTGGATGGTGAGGTCGCTCATGACGGCAACGCTAGGCGCGCACCCCGGCGGGGCGCTTCTCGAATCCTGATCGGTCCGCGCGACTCCTGACCGGTCCGCGCGACCGGGCCCCGGGAGAGGCGCCCCGGGAGGAGCGGGGCTCGCCCCGGCCCCGGACGCCGCCTCACCGGGGCGGCACGGGCACGGAGAGTCCGGCGAGGAGGTCGCGTACCCGGTCGACGCCCGGAAGGCCGTGCTCCCGCTTGAGCGCGAGTGCCTCACGGCAGTCCGACCGGGCCCGCTCCAGGTCGCCCAGGGCCTGCCAGGCCTCGGCGAGGGCGGTGAGGGTGTCCGCCGTGCCGGAGTGGTCGCCCAGGTAGCGGAAGTGGCCGAGGGCCTGCTCGTAGCAGCGGACCGCCTCGCCGGGCCGTCCCGAGCCCAGGTGGACGAAGCCCAGGCTGTCCCAGGTGTAGGCCTGGCCGGTGCGGTTGCCGACCTCCTGGAACAGCGTCAGGGCCCGTTCGCAGTCCGCCAGCGCGCCGTCGTGGTCACCCAGCTGGGCCCGGTACCAGCCGATCGCGTTGTGGGCGCTGGCCTGCCCCGCCCGGTGCCCGGCCGCCCGGTAGTGGGACAGGGTCCGTTCGGCGTGGTCGAGCGCCCCGCGGTGCTCGCCGGCCCGCTGCAGGACGAAGGCGACGGTGCGGTGGGTGTGCGCCAGGCCGGTGTCGTCGCCCAGCGCCGCGTACAGCTCCAGTGCCAGGTCGAGCTGCGCCCGTGCCTCGTCGGTGCGGCCGGTCCAGGCCAGCGCGAGGCCGAGGCCGTGATGGCTGTGTGCCCGCCCCGCCGGATCCCCGGCGCGGCCGGCCGACTCCAGGGCAGTCC
Source organism: Kitasatospora sp. NPDC004799 (assembly GCF_040609095.1). Classification (NCBI taxonomy): domain Bacteria; kingdom Bacillati; phylum Actinomycetota; class Actinomycetes; order Kitasatosporales; family Streptomycetaceae; genus Kitasatospora; species Kitasatospora sp. NPDC004799. The sequence continues at coordinate 6,230 of NZ_JBEXJK010000201.1, read as the reverse complement.
GGGCGCCGGCCACCCAGGCCCGCCAGTGGCCCACCCGCTGCAGGTAGGTGGCCATCGACCAGGCCAGCCGCCAGGCGTGGCCGTCGAAACCGGACTGCGCGGCCTGCCGGACGGCGTCGAGCAGCACGGCCGACCGCGCGGCGAACCACGCCTGGGCCTCCCGCTGGTCGGTCAGCCGCTCGGGGGCCACGCGGGGCGGGTGGAGCGCGATCGGGTCGCGGTGCGGATCCAGCAGACGGTCGGCCGCGCAGGCGGTGTGCAGGTAGTGGTCGAGGACCCGCCCGAGGGCCGCGTGCCGGTCCTGCTCCGCGTCCTCGGCGAGGGCGCGTTCGGCGGCGTAGGCGCGCAGCAGGTCATGGAACTCGTAGCGGCCCGGGGCGTGCTGGTGCAGCAGGTTGGCGCCGGTCAGTTCGGCGAGCGCCGCCCGGGCGCCGTGCTCCGGCAGGCCGGCGATCGCCGCGGCGGCCGGTGCGCCGACGTCGGGGCCGGGGTGGAGCCCGAGCAGGCGGAACAGTCGTGCGGACGCCGGGGACAGCGCCTGGTAGGACCAGGAGAAGACCGCGGCCAGGTCGGTGTGGCGGCCGTCCCCGGTGGACAGCGCCGCGATCCGGTGCCGTTCCTGCGCCAGATCCTCGGCCAGAGCCGCCAGCGGCAGGTGCGCGTCGGTGGCCGCGCGGGCGGCGGCGATGCTCAGGGCCAGCGGCAGCCGGGCGCACCGTTCGACCACGGCGGCCACCGCCTCCGGCTCGGCGGCGACGCGCTCCGGGCCGAGCAGGCCCCCCAGCAGTTCCCGCGCCTCGTCCGCGTCCAGCAGGCCGAGGGTGAGCTGCCGGACGTACCCGTCGACGAGCAGCCCGGGCAGCTGCCGTCGGCTGGTCACGATGACCAGACACCTCGTGGTGCCGGGCAGCAGCGGTCTGACCTGGTCCGCGTCGCGGGCGTTGTCCAGGACGAGCAGCAGGCGTCGGTCCGCGACCAGGGTCCGGTACAGCCCGCCCTGGGCGGCCGCGGTGGCCGGGATGCGCTCGGCGGGGACGTCCAGCCCCTCCAGCAGGCTCCGTAGGGCCTCCTCCGGAGGCATCGGCGTACCGCTGGGGTCGAAGCCGCGCAGGTTCACGTACAACTGCCCGTCCGGGAAGTGCTCGCGGACCTGCCGGGCCCAGGACAGGGCGAGCGTGGTCTTGCCGATGCCCGCGCCGCCGGCGATCGACGCGACGGCCGTTGCCGCCCCGTCCCGACCGGTGGCGTCGAGGTGCCGGTCCAGCGCCGCCAGCTCGCGGGCACGGCCCGCCAGGCGTCGTACCGACAGCGGCAGTTGGCTGGGGGTGGCGGGCCGCGGCCCAGGAGCGCGGGGGCCGGGACCGGGGGTGTCCGGGGCCAGCTCCGGGTCGGCCTCCAGGATCCGCTGGTGCAGTCGCCGCAGCGGGGCGCCGGGGTCGATGCCCAGGTCGTCGGCGAGCTGCTCCCGGGCGAACCGGTAGTGGTCCAGGGCTTCCGCCACCCGCCCGCAGCGGTACAGGGCGAGCATCAGCTGCCCGCACAGCCGCTCGTCCAGGGGATGCCTCCCCGCCCGCTCCCGCAGCCCGGCCAGCTGCTCCAGGTGACGACCACGGCGCAGGGCGACGTCGGTCCGGTCCAGTTCGGCGGCGAACCGCTCCTGGGCCAGGGCCGGGCGCAGGGTGTCCAGCCAGGGCGACTCCAAGGTGCCGAACGGCTCGCCGTGCCACAGCCCGAGCGCCTGCTCGAACAGGTCGGCGGACCGTTGGTCGTCGGCGGTGGCGCGTGCCCGGTCGACCAGCTCCCGGAAGCGGTACAGGTCGACGTCCAAGGGGTCCGTGGTCAGCACGTAGCCGTCGGGTCCGCGGACGATCGTCGGGCCGGCGCCGCTCCCGGCGAGGGCGCCGCGCAGGCGGGACAGGTAGCCGTAGAGGGTGTCGCGGGCGCGCCGGGGAGGGCGGTCACCCCACACCAGGTGGACGAGTCGGTCGACCGGGAGCGGACGGTTGACCTGGACCAGGAGAGCGGCCAGTACGCACCGCTGCCGAGCGTGCCCGAGGCCGATCGGCCGACCGTCGAGGACTGCCTCGACACCACCCAGCAACCGGAACTCCACCACCGCGCCCCCTCGCGTCCCCACTCGCCCAGGTTGGCACGAACTCCCCTGGTGGCCAAGCGGATTGCAGATCTCCTGCAGGCTTGCCGCAGATCGCCCGGCCAGGCTGGTACCCGTCGCGGAGGTCGCGTCCCGTCCCGGGGCGGCGAGCTGACGCGGCCGACCCGATCCACGCCCGGGCACGGCCCCGGGCAGACGAAAGGACACCTCTGATGCGAGCGCTTCTCACCCGCACCCGTGCTCCCCGGCGCGCCGCTCTCCTGGTGGCGGGCGTGGCCCTGGCCACCGGGTTCGCCGGCGCGACCGCGACCGGCGCCACCGCCGCGCCGGCCTCGGCGGCATCGCTGGCGGGGACCTGCACCTTCGACAGCCCGATCACGGCCCGGACCGCCTCCGTCGGCACCGTCCGGATCGAGCTGCGCTACAGCACGACCACCCGCTGCGCCTGGGGCCGCATCACCCACGCGACCCCCGGCGACTGGGTGTGGACCCAGCGCTCCTACGACGGCGGGAAGACCTTCGAACGACTGGACATCGTGGAGGTCCGGTCCGGCTCGGACACCCACACCGCCTCTCGGTACGACTCCGGGCTCCTGATGCGCGCCTGCGCGAACAACCACCTCACCGGCGCGACCAACTGCACCGCCTGGTACTGAAACCCGCCGGACCGGTCGGGGGCGTGAACACCCCGCCTCGGCCCGGTCGCGTGCCCTCCTCGCCGCCGACGGCGAGGAGGGCACGCGTGATCAGCAGTCGGGGATGGTGGTGCCGTTGTTGTCCTTGGCCGTGTCGTTGCCCCAGCGGGACAGGTAGAAGGCGGACACCCACTGGCCGGCCGGGCCGCCGTCGGCGTCGGTCTTCAGCCACCAGTGGTTGTAGCCGCCGCCGTTGGAGACCTCGCGGCCCCAGGCCTTGCAGAAGACGTAGTTCGTGCCCTGGTACAGCGTCCCGGTGGCGCCGGTGGAGGTCGGCGAGGCGTAGACGCTCGCGTTGGCGAAGGTGTCCACCCAGTACTTGCCGGTGGCGGGCGGGGTGCCGCCGCCGGGGCAGTCGGGGATGGTGGTGCCGTTGTTGTCCTTGGCCGTGTCGTTGCCCCAGCGGGACAGGTAGTACGCCGACACCCACTGGCCGCCGGGGCCCACGTCCGGGTCCGTCTTCAGCCACCAGTGGTTGTAGCCGCCGCCGTTGGAGACCTCGCGGCCCCAGGCCTTGCAGAAGACGTAGTTCGTCCCCTGGTACAGCGTGCCCGTGCTGGTGGTGGAGGTCGGGGAGCCGTACACCGGGGCGTTGGCGAGGGTGTCCACCCAGTACTGGCCGCCGTTCGACGGGGGCGTGGTCGGCGTGGTCGGCGTGGTCGGCGGCGTCGTGGTGCTGCCGGGGCCGTACAGCCGGATGGCGCCGTAGTAGTCGCCGTGCGAGGAGAGCGGCGCCACCTGGACGTAGCCGCCGGAGTAGGGGGCCTCGACGATCCAGCCCTGCCCGAGGTACATCGCGACGTGGTGGATGGTGGAGGCGGTGTTGCCGAAGTACACCAGGTCGCCGGGGAGCAGCGGTGCGGTGCCGTCCGCCCGGTAGTAGCGGGCGACCGCGCGGGAGGTCGGCCACTGGGTGCGGGTGGTGCCGTTGATGACGTCCTCGCCGACCGCCAGGGCGTAGGCGTAGCGGACCAGGCCGGAGCAGTCCAGGCCGCGGACGTTGCAGTCGTTCGGCGCGCCGTTGGCGGAGTCGCAGAGCCCGTACGTCGGGCCGGGCTTGGAGCCGTGGCCGCCGCCCCACGAGTACGGGGTGCCGATCTGGTCGCAGGCGGAGCGGACGGCGGCGGTCGCCTGCGGCGCCGCGCCGGTGGCGAGCACCCCGCAGGCGGGCGCCGCCTGGGCCGGCCCGGCGCCGGCGAAGAACACGCCGACCGACACCAGGACCGACAGCAGGGCGGCCCACCGCAGCGGGGCGAGCAGCCGCCCTGACAGGAGGTTTACGCGCGTAGTCATGGTCGCGCATCCTTGCGGAACCGTTGACTCCGGGTCAATGGATGTGCGCCGTACACGTCTTGTGGTTCCGCACAGTTGCCGGTACGCGCGCCGGGGGTGCGGCGACCGGCAACTGTGCGGCATCTGGGGGGGCGGACCTCCGCCGGCTCTACCGGGCGGGGCCGTTGCCCAGGTCGATGACCAGGCGGACGACCAGTTCGCCGTCGACGGTGCGGGTGCGGTCGCCGATGATCCGGTTGAGGTGGCGGACCCCGGGCTCCAGCTCCAGCACATGGGTGAGCAGCGGGTCGGCGGAGCCGTCGGTGCGCAGCGCCTCGGCGGAGGCGAGCAGTTGGGCGCTGGTGACCCCGCGGTTGCCGCTGAGGGTGACGCTCAGGCCCGGCCGGGTGAAGGTGGTCAGGGCCGGGGGCCAGGGGCCGCCGGTGTTGGCGCGGCGGACTCCGTCGAGGTCGACGCCGGGCAGCAGCGGGGTGGTGGCGAGCGGCGCGACGCCGCCGAGCGGGTGGACGGCCACCAGCCGCTCGCCGAGGGCGGTGAGGGCGGCCTCGACGGCGGGGACGGTGCCGCCGCGGTGGGTGGTGACGAGCAGCGCGACCCTGCCGGTCGCGTACCGGTCCAGCGGCTCGGTGTCCAGGACGCCCACCGCGTGCGGGAGGTGGGCACCGGTCCACCGGCGGCCGGCCTCCGTGCGGTGGACCACCACGACCCGGACGGTCGGGAAGAGGAAGCGGGGCGCGAGCAGGGCGGCGAGGTTGCCGGTCAGGCCGTCGCCGTGCACGACGAGGGTGTCGGGCGCCGAGGTGGCCAGGCAGGACAGCGCGTAGCGGACGACGGCGTACGGCTCGACCAGGGTGGCGCGGGCGGCGGGGAGGTCCTCGGGGAGGTGGGCGACCAGGCCGCCGCGGACGGCCGAGGCGCCGATCAGGACGCGCTGCTGGAAGAGGCCCGGCACGTTGTGGCCGAGCAGGAACGACGGGTCGCCGGGGTGGGTGGGGTTGACCACCACCCGGTCACCGGGGGCGAAGCCCTCGGCGCCGGGCCCGACCGCGACGACCCGGGCGGCGCCCTCGTGCCCCACCACGGGGGACGGGTCGTCGCGGTCGCGGCGCAGGATCTGGATGTCGGTGCCGCAGAGGCTCACGTACTCGGGGGCGAGCAGGAGTTCGCCCTCGCCGGGGTCCGGGGTGGGGACCTCCTCGATGCGGCAGGTGGTGCCGTGGCGGACGATCGCGCGGTGGGTGGCCGTGGCCGGCATGGGGTCCTTCCGGGACGGTCGGATCGAAGGGAACGGTCGGTCGGTGTCGGTTGGGAGGTCAGCGCTCGGCGACGGTCAGCGCTTGGCGGCGTTCAGCGCTTGGTGACGGTCAGCGCGCCGCGGGAGAGTGCGAGGGCGCCCGCCATCGGGTCCACCTCGCCGGGCCGGCAGAGCCGCAGCAGGCCGGCGGCCCGGTCGGGGTCGCGGTCGGCGTAGCTGCGCACCTCGCTGACCCGGCGGACGAGTTCGGCCCGGTACGGCTCGCCGAGGCCCTCCGCGTAGCCGCCGCCGATGCCGATGAGGTCGATCCGGGGATCGAGGCAGCACAGGGTGCGCACCAGCTCGGCGACGGGTTCCACGACGGTGGCGAGCAGCCGCTGCGCGGCCGGGTCCCCGGCGCGCAGCAGGCCGGACAGCGCCTCGCGGACCTCCTCGGGGCGCTCGACGCCGAGGGCGGCCGCGACGTGCGGCAGGGCCGGCCCGGCGGCCAGCGCCGAGACGTGGCCGGTCCCGCCGCAGGGGCAGGTGAGCGAGCGGACGGCCTCGGGCGCGGTGGAGACAGCCGGGAGGTGGCCGACCTCGCCCTGCAGGCCGTGGGCGTCGACCGGGACGGAGCGCTCGGCGAGGTCGGCGGTGCGCAGGGCGATGCCGCTGCTGACCGTCAGGTACACCGCGCGGCGGTGGTGGGGGCGGGCGAACCGCTCCACGAAGCTCGCCAGCGCCGCGGTGACGTCGTTGAACAGGTGCCAGCTGACGTCCGGGCGGCGGGCGGCGAGCAGCGCAGGGCCAGCGACTCCAGGGCGATCACGATCGCGGTGAGGTCGAGGAACTCCTGTTTGCCGGTGGGGGCGAAGCGGAAGCCCTTGCCGCGTTC
>NZ_JBEXJK010000200.1:0-14763 GCF_040609095.1 Kitasatospora sp. NPDC004799 | reverse complement strand
CTGGCCGAGCCGCGCCGGCGCCGGGTGCGCGAGCCGCGCCCCCGGCTGCAGGGCTGGTACGACCTGGTGCGCACGCCGACGTACCCCTCGCACCGGCCGGCGGTGCAGTTCGACCACGTGCTGGCGATCGGCGTGCCGCGCACGGCGGTCGGCCCGGCCGCGGCGCCGCGCGCGACGGTGTCGGACCACCGGCCGCTGCTGGTCGAGGTGTCGCTCTAGACCCGGGCGTCCAGGGCCTGGGCCCCGGCCTGCTGCGGGAGGTGGACGGTGGTCGCGACCGGCGTTCCTCCCGGCCCGAGCGCGGGCGGGGGGTCGAACTGGAGCAGCAGCATGGCCGCGTCGTCGCCGAGCTGGCGCCCGACGTGGCGCACCACGTCCTCGTGCAGGCGCTGCAGGACGTCGGCCGGGCGGCCGGCGGCGCAGTGCGGGAAGCGTTCGGCGAGCGGGTAGAAGACGCCCGCGCGGTCCCGGGCCTCGATCACCCCGTCGGTGAACAGCAGCACCCGGTCGTCGCCCTGGAGCAGCAGCCGGTGCACCGGCGGGCGGACGTCGGCCGGGTCGAGGACGCCCAGCGGCGGTACGGTCTCGGCGAGTTCGAGCGCTCGGACCTCCCCGCCGCGCAGCAGCAGCGGGGCGGGGTGGCCGCAGTTGACGATCTCCGCGGCGCCGTCGGGCCCGACGCCGATCAGCACCAGGGTGACGAACTCCTCCTCCACGCCCGGGTGGTCGTTCTCGTGCAGGGCGCGGTCGAGGCTGACGGCCAGCCAGCCGGCCACCCGGTCGAGGGCGGCCTCCTGGTGGGCGGCCTCGCGGAAGGCGCCGAGAACGGCGGCGGCGGTCTCCACCGCGCCGAGGCCCTTGCCGCGCACGTCCCCGACCACGGCCCGTACTCCGTGCCGGGTGTTGACCACCTCGTAGAGGTCGCCGCCGATCCGGGCGTGCGCGGCGGCGGCCTCGTAGTGGACGGCCGCCCGGACGGTGCCGACCCGCTCGGGGACGGGCCGCAGCAGCACCCGCCGGGCGATCGAGGCGACCAGCTGGGCGTCGGCCAGCGCCCGTTCCTGGCGCAGCCTCAGGGTGGCGCTGACCCAGCCGATCGCGGCGACGAGCAGGATCGCGAAGACGCTGGCGGCGTGCACGGACTCACCGAGCGTGTCGCCTCGGAAGGCCATCAGGAAGGCCGCCGCCTCGGTGCCCAGACCGATGGCGAGCGGGTACCAGGTTCGGCGGCTGACCACGGCGGCCAGCGCGGGTACGGCGGTGAGGGCCGGTTCGACCGTCACCTCGGTGCCGCTGAGGTAGTCGAGGGCGACGATCAGCACCATGCCGATGAACGGCAGCGCCAGCGCCGTCCTCGGCCAGGTGCCGGTCGCGCGCGGAGCGGGCCCCGGTGTCGGCCCGGTGAACCGCTCTCTGATCCATCCGGTCGCGCTCAACTTCGGTCTCTCCAGCAGAAGACGCAGCTGCCCCGGGGGCACCTGCGGTGATGACTGAGGGTTAGGGAATGCGGGCCTCGCTGGCGGCCGGAGCTCGGGGGTTGACCGGTTACCGACCCCACAATAGGCGCGAAACGTGCACGACGCACAGGTTTCGGGCACTGGCGTGATGACTTGGATGCTCTGCGTGACTCAATAGTCACTGTTCCCGATCAGGAGCCGTTCCAACTCTTTTCGGTCGGGAAGTCCTGTCGGACGGACGATCCGGCCGCTGCGGACGTACAGGAAGGAAGCCGTGACCTGCTCGGGATCGACGCCCGCGTGCTCGGCCCAGGCGAGCCGGTAGACCGCGAGCTGCAACGGGTCGGCGGTCTCCTCCCGGTGGGTCTTCCAGTCCACCACTTCGTAGCGTGACGCACCACCGGATTCCGACAACGCGTCATCCTCCCGGTAGACGGCGTCGATCCGGCCCCGCACCACCCGGCCCGCCAGCACCAGCTGGAACGGCGCCTCCACCCGGTGCGGCCTGCGCTGCGCGTACGGGGTGCGCAGGAACGCCTCCTTGAGCCGCTCCAGGTCCTGCTCGTCCTCGATGCCGTCGTCGTCGGCGCCGGGCAGCGCACCGGGCTCGACCAGCAGCAGCGGCTCGATCCGGGACTGCACCCAGGCGTGGAAGCGGGTGCCGCGCCGGGCCGCCGGCTGCGGGGGGCGCGGCATCGGGCGGGCCAGCTCGTGCGCGAAGCCGTCCGGGTCGGAGGCCAGGCGCAGCAGCTGGGTGGCGGACAGCGCGGCGGGCAGCGGCACGTCCCGCGCGGTGCGCCGGGAGCGCTCCAACTCGCCCAGCAGCGCGGTCAGGTCGCGGTCCCAGGAGGCCACCTGGCGGCGGTCCTCGGGGGCCATCTCCTCGCCGTCGGGGGCGGGCGCGCCGGCGGTGCGGGCGCGGACCACCTCGGCGACCCGGCGGCGGGCGTGCTGGGCGGCCGGGTCCAGCGGCAGCGGCCAGGGGCGCTCGACGGGGGCGGCCAGCGCCGGGTTCTCGGCGCCCTTCTCCGGCTGCTCGGCCCAGTGCTCGACCTCGCCGGCGCCGGGCCGCTCGCAGTGCTCGCGCAGCCGCTCCAGGAAGTCGGACGGGCCGCGGACGGTCTTCTGGCTCGGCCCCCACCAGTGCCCGGAGGCCAGCAGCAGCGACCGGGGCCGGGTGAACGCCACGTAGCCCAGGCGCAGTTCCTCGACGGCGGAGTGCTCGGCCAGCTCCTTCTTGAAGGCCGTCATCGACTTCCCGGTCCACCCGCCGCGCACGTCGGGCAGAGTTCCTGCGTCGCCGCGCAGGGCGTGCGGGAGCACCCGCTTGGTGCTCGTCCAGCGTTCGCGCGGGCTCGACGACGGGAATGCGCCCCGTACCAGGCCGGGAACGGCCACCACGTCCCACTCCAGGCCCTTGGACTTGTGCGCGGTGAGCACCTTCACGGTGTCCTCGCCGCCGGGCAGGCTGCTGTCCAGGCCGCGCTCGTACTCCTGGGCGGCGCGCAGGAAGCCGAGGAAGGCGGCCAGGCCCGGGTCGCCGTCGAGGTCGGCGAAGGAGGCGGCGACGTCCAGGAAGGCGTGCAGGGTCTCCCGGCGGCGGGCGGCCAGGGCCTGCGGGGAGGCGGCGAGTTCGACCTCCAGCCCGGTGACGGACAGCACCCGGTGCAGCACGTCCATCAGCGGGTCGGCGAGCGAGCGGCGCAGCTCGCGCAGTTCGACGGCGAGCCGGGCGAAGCGCACCCGCGCCTCGGCGGAGAACGGCAGCTCGTCCGGCTGTTCGGCGTCGAGGAAGGTCTCCACCGCGTCGGCCAGCGAGACCACCTCGGTCGGGTCCGCCTCGGCGACCGCCGCGGCCAGCGCCTCGACGCCCTCGGGCCGGTCGGTGCGCACCAGGTCGGCGGCCCGGCGGCCGAGCAGCGCGAGGTCGCGCGGGCCGATCCGCCAGCGCGGGCCGATCAGCAGGCGCACCAGCGCGGCATTGGCGGTCGGGTCCTGCAGCACCTCGCAGACCGCCACCAGGTCGGCCACCTCGGGCAGTTGCAGCAGCCCGCCGAGGCCGACCACCTCGACCGGCACCTCCCGCTCCACCAGCGCGGCGTGGATGTCCGGGAAGGCCGCGCCGCCGCGGCACAGCACGGCGATCCGGCCGGGCGCGGTGCCGGTGCGCACCAGGTGGGCGATCGAGTCGGCCAGCCAGTCGATCTCCTCGGCGTGGGTGGGCAGCAGCGCCGCGCGCACGTAGCCGTCCTGCTCGGCGCCGGGGGCCGCGCGCAGCGCCTCCACGCCCTCGTGCATCTCCCGCAGCGGGGCGGCGAGTTCGTTGGCGAAGTCGAGCAGGCGGCCGCCGCTGCGGCGGTTCTCGCTGAGCGCGTAGCGGTCGGCGGGGCGGCCGTCGGCCTTGGGGAAGTGCCGGGGGAACTCGTCGAGGTTGGCCACCGAGGCGCCGCGCCAGCCGTAGATCGCCTGGCAGGGGTCGCCGACGGCGGTCACCGGGTGGCCGCTGCCGGTGCCGGTGCCGTCGGACGAGGTGCCGTCGGACGAGGTGCCGTCCGGGCCGGCGCCGAACAGGCCGGCGAGCATCAGCCGCTGGGCGACCGAGGTGTCCTGGTACTCGTCCAGCAGCACCACCCGGAACTGGCCGCGCAGCAGCTCGCCGACCTCCGGGCGCTGCTGGGCGAGGCGGGCGGCGGCGGCGATCTGGTCGCCGAAGTCCATCAGCCCGGCGGAGCGCTTGCGGCGCCGGTAGTCCTCGACGAGGCGCAGCAGTTCCAGCCGGGCCCGGGCGGTGGCCGGGACGGCCCGCAGGTCGTCGTTGGTCAGCTTGACGGTGGCGAGGGTGTCGAGCAGGTCCTCGTCGTGGGCCCGGAGCGCGGCGGGCTCGACCAGGTGCTCGGCGAGCTCGCCGTCCAGCGCGGTCAGGTCGGCGACCAGGTTCGCGAAGGTGCCGGTGAGCGCGGGGAACGGGCCGCGGGCGGTGCGCAGCACCTTGGCGGCGAGCTGGAAGCGGGTGGCGTCGGCGAGCAGCCGGACGTCCGGTTCGATGCCGATCCGCAGGCCGTGCTCCTTGAGCAGGCGGCCGGCGAAGGCGTGGTAGGTGGAGATCTCCGGGTCGCCGAGCGGCTCCTCGGCGGCGTCCCGGTCGGTGACCCCGGCCCGCAGGAGGGCGGCGCGCACGCGTTCGGAGAGCTCGCCGGCGGCCTTGTTGGTGAAGGTGAGGCCGAGCACCTCCTCGGGCCGGACGGCGCCGGAGCCGACCAGCCAGACCACCCGGGCGGCCATCACCGTGGTCTTGCCGGAGCCGGCGCCGGCCACGATCACGGCCGGTTCCAGGGGGGCGCCGATGGCCGCCATCTGCTCCCGGTTGAACGGGATCCCCAGCAGCTCCTTGAGCTGGTCGGGATGGCTGAGCACGGCGGTCACCCCGCAACGGTAACCGGAGGGACGGACAAGTCCTGTCTCCCGCCGTCCGAGCGGGCGCCTCAGAGAAGCTGCGCCCCGTCGCGCTGGGCGGAGCAGCTGCGGCGGAAGGCGCAGCGGTCGCAGCCGCCGCCGGTCTGCGGGACGAAGCGTTCGGCGAGGACCTTCCCGGCCGCCTCGGCGAGCAGGTTCTCGATCCAGGGCTCGCCGTCGGGCGGCTCCTGCCGCTGCACCTTGGGGGCGTCCTGGGCGGCCTTGGCGGCGGGCTCGCGCAGGTGGACGAGTTCGGCGCCGCCGGCCTCCGGCGGGTGCCCGGTGAAGCCGGGCAGCTCGTTGAGCGCGCCGGCCCGGACGGCGAGCTGGTAGACGGCGAGCTGCTTGTGCTCGGGCAGCGACTTGTCGGTGGGTATCTGCTTGCCGGTCTTGAAGTCGACGACGTAGGCCCGCCCGGCGGCGTCCTTCTCCACCCGGTCCATCGAGCCGCGGATGCGCACCGAGACGCCGCCGACGTCGAGGGTGACGTCGAAGCCGTGCTCGGTGGCGACGAGGTCCCGGCCGCGTTCCAGGACGTGCCAGTTGAGGAAGCGCTCCAGGGCGGCCCGGGCCTCGGTCTTCTCCTGCTGGGACTTCCAGGGCGCGTCGAAGGCCAGCGCGTCCCAGACGGTGTCCAGCCGTTCCATGAGCACGGCGAGGTCGGCGGGGGTGCGGCCGGAGCCGACCTCGTCGGCGAGGGCGTGCACCACGTTGCCGAAGCCCTGGGCGGCCGAGCCAGCGCCGCGCGCCTTGACCTCCTTGTCCAGGAACCACTGCAGGGAGCAGCTCTCCAGCTGCTCCAGCCCGCTGCCGGACAGCCGTACGGGTGCGTCGGCGCTGCGCAGCGGCTCGGGGGCGGAGGTCGGGTCGTCCAGGCCCCACCAGCGCTCGGGGCGGGCGGCGGGCACCAGCGGCAGGCCGTCCTCGTCGGTGGCGGCGGCGAGGGTGGCGAGCCGTTCGGCGGCGGCGCGGCGCAGTTCGGGCGAGCGGGCGGGGTCGACGGTGACGGCGCGCAGCTCGGCGACCAGCGCGGCGACGGACAGCGGGCGGCGCGGGCGGTGGGTGACGTCCTCGACGGTGACCGGCGGGGTGCGGCGGACCACCTTGCCGGTCCTGGGGTCGACGTCCTCGCGGTAGAGCTCGCGCAGGAAGCGGGAGGGTTCGTCGCCGTCGTCGGCGGGGGCCTTGACGGCGGTGACGATCAGCCGTTCCTTGGCGCGGGTCGCGGCGACGTAGAAGAGCCGGCGCTCCTCGCCGAGCAGGGCGCCCGGGGAGAGCGGTTCGGCGAGGCCGTCGCGGCCGATCCGGTCGGCCTCCAGCAGGGAGCCGCGGCGGCGCAGGTCGGGCCAGAGGCCGTCCTGGACGCCGGCCACCACGACCAGGCGCCACTCCAGGCCCTTGGAGCGGTGGGCGGTCATCAGCCGGACGGCCTCGGGGCGCACGGCGCGGACGGTGAGGGTGTCGGCGGCGATGTCCTGGGCTTCGAGTTCGGCGAGCAGGTCCAGGGCGCTGCGGTGGCCGGTGACCTGCTCCTCGGCCCGGGCGGCGGTCTCGAACAGGGCGCACAGCGCGTCCAGGTCGCGGTCGGCGTTGCGGCCGGCCGCGCCGCCGCGCAGGGCGGCCCGTTCCAGGCGCTCGCGCCAGCGGCGGCTGCCGTCCCACAGCTCCCAGAGCGCCTCCTCGGCGGTGCAGCCGCCGGCCAGCCGCTCGCGGACCTTGCGCAGCAGGGTGCCGAGGTCGCGGGCGCGGCGGGCATGGAGGGGGTCGAGGGCGACAAGGCGCTCGGGTTCGGCGAGGGCCTCGCGGATCAGTTCGCCGGCCGGGCGGGGGGCCACCGCGGGCCGGTCGGCGGCGCGCAGCGCGGCGCGTTCCTCCTCGCGCAGGGCGCGGCCGAGGCGGCGCAGGTCGGAGCCGTCGAGGCCGCCGAGCGGGCCGGTGAGCAGGGCGTGCGCCAGGTCGGTGGTGAGCGGGTCGGGGGCGTCCGGGTCGCCCTGCTTGTCCCGGGCGGCCTGTTCGGCGCAGACCCGCAGGGCGAGCAGCAGCTGGGCGACGGCCGGTTCCTCGCGCAGCGGGAGGTCGTCGCCGTCGATCTCCAGCGGGACGCCGGCCGCGCCGAGTGCCCGCCGTACGCCGGGGATGGAGCGGGCGCCGGCCCGGACGAGGACGGCCATCTCGCCCCAGGGGACGCCGTCCTCCAGGTGGGCGCGGCGCAGCAGGTCGGCGATCGAGTCCAGTTCGGCGCCGGGGGTCGGGTAGGTGTAGACCTCGACCCGGCCGCCCTCGCGGGAGGGCAGCAGGGCGCGGTGCTGGGCGAGCTTGTCGGCGGGCAGCCGGCCCATCGGCATCCGGCGGGCGATTTCCCGGGAGGCGGCGAGCAGGACGGCGCCGGAGCGGCGGGAGACGCGCAGCACCTTGACCTCGGCGGGGCTGCCGTCGGCCTGCCGGAAGGTCTGCGGGAAGTCGAGGATGCCGTTGATGTCGGCGCCGCGGAAGGCGTAGATGGACTGGTCGGGGTCGCCGACCGCGACCAGGTCGCGCCCGCCGCCGGCCAGCTGGCGCAGCAGCCGGACCTGGGAGGGGTCGGTGTCCTGGTACTCGTCGACGAAGACGACCTCGTAGCGCCGCCGCAGTTCCTCGCCGACCTCGGGGCGTTCGGCGAGGAGCACGGCGCGGTGGACGAGTTCGGCGTAGTCGAGGACGCCGCGCAGGTCGAGCACGTCGAGGTAGTCGGCCAGGAAGTGCGCGGCGGCGGCCCAGTCGGGGCGCTGGACGCCCTGGGCGAAGCGCTCCAGCTCGGCCTCGCCGAGGCCGAGTTCGCGGCTGCGGGCGAGGACGGCGCGGACCTCGTCGGCGAAGCCGCGGGTGGTCAGGCAGGCCCGCAGGTCGAGCGGCCAGGCGATGCGGCCGCGGCCGAGCTTGGCGTCCTCGGCGCCGCCGGCCAGCAGTTCGCGGACCATGACGTCCTGCTCGGGGCCGGAGAGCAGCCGCAGCGGCTCGGCGTAGTCCTCCGGGTCCTGGTGGGCGCGGAGCAGGGCGTAGCAGAAGGAGTGGAAGGTGGTGGCCTGCGGGGCGGCGGCCGAGCCGCCGAGCCGGCCGGACATCCGGTCGCGCAGTTCCGTCGCGGCCTTGCGGCTGAAGGTCAGGACGAGGATCCGCTCGGGGTCGGTGCCGTCCTCGATCCGGCGGGCGACCGCCTCGACCAGGGTGGTGGTCTTGCCCGTGCCCGGCCCGGCCAGTACCAGCAGCGGCCCGCCGGCGTGCTCGACCACGGCGCGCTGGTAGGCGTCCAGCACGGGTGGGTCGGGCTGGACGAGCGGGCTGCGCACGAGCCGGTAGGGGGAGCTCACGAAACGGTCCTGGGGTCGAACGGTGGGGCACGGCGGGGGCGGGCCCGCCGGGCCCGCCCGCATCGAGCCTACGATCCTGCCCCGTCAATCCCGTCCGTGCGGCGGTTTCGGCGAACTCTCCCCGCCGTCCCAGCGGGCCCGCCGGAGGTCGACCCGGGGCGGGTCGGCGAGTTCGCGCAGCGGGGTGCCCTCCTCGCCGTAGTGGGCGAGGGCGCGGTGCTCGTGCCCGGGCAGCAGGCGGCCGTCCGCGCGGATCACCCGCCACCAGGGCACCGCGCCGCCGTACAGGGCCATCACCCGTCCGACCTGCCGGGGGCCGCCCTGGCCGAGGTACTCGGCGACGTCGCCGTAGGTCATCACCCGGCCGGGTGGAATCCGCTCGGTCAGGTCGAGCACCAGTTCGGCGAACGGTGGCAGGGCGTCCGGAAGGCCGTCGTGTGTTGCGTCCGTCACCTGCGGCATTCTTCCCTACGGGCGCGCGCCCGCGGGCCCGTACGAACGATCCGCCGCGCCCGATCCGCCCCCTGTCCCGCACGGGAGGCCGGGGCATGCCACCATCTTCGGGGCGGTGAGTGGTGATACGAGGACAAGACCAGATGACCGGGACGGCTGACGTGGGCGTGGACAAGGACTCCGACGAGTCCGCTGCCGCCGTGCCGCCGACGCCCGGGAGCGGGGGCGAAGGCCGGTCCGAACCCGGGCCGACGCCGGAAGTCTCCCTGATCAAGGACCGGACGATCAAGACCCCCGCACCCGCGAAGGCCCCCGAGCAGCCCGGCCCGACCCCGGCCGGGAGCACCCCGGCCGAGAGCGCGGCGGCCGAGAGCACGGCGGCCGAGAGCACGGCGGCCGGCGGCCCGCAGGCCCCCGCCGCCCCGCCCGACGACCACGACGGTCCGGACGACGCCCCGCACCTGGACGTCGACGAGCCGCTGCTCGCCGCCCGCGCGCACCGCCCGTCCGACCTGATCCGCTTCCTGGCCGGCGTCCTCGGGATAGTCGCCGTCTTCGTGGTCGGCGGCATCGCCACCTCGACCACCACCGGCATCGAGCAGGACATCGCCTCCAACGCACCGCACTTCTCCGCGGTGTTCTCCACCATCACCGGCCTGATCTCCAGCGTCGCGGTGCTCGCCGTGCCGCTGGCCTTCGCCGTCGAGCGGCTGATCAAACGCGACGGCCTGCGGGTCGCCGACGGCGTGCTCGCCTCGGTGCTGGCGTACGGCGTCTCGCTCGGCATCGACTGGTGGGTGGCCGAGGGCGCCTCCGAGCACATCCGGGACGCGCTGACCCGGCTGCCGATGGACAGCAACGGCACCCTCACCGACCCGGTGCACGGCTACCTCGCCCCGGTGATCGCCTACATGACCGCCGTCGGCATGTCGAGCAGACCGCGCTGGCGGGTCGCCCTGTGGGTGGTGGTGGTCTTCAGCGGCGGCACCGAGCTGCTCGGCGGCTACACCACCCCGCTCTCGCTGGTCCTCACCGTGCTGATCGGCTGGTCCGTCGCCTACGGCACGCTGTACGCGATCGGCTCCCCGAACATC
The DNA here is from genome assembly GCF_040609095.1 of Kitasatospora sp. NPDC004799. Classification (NCBI taxonomy): domain Bacteria; kingdom Bacillati; phylum Actinomycetota; class Actinomycetes; order Kitasatosporales; family Streptomycetaceae; genus Kitasatospora; species Kitasatospora sp. NPDC004799. The sequence continues at coordinate 4,959 of NZ_JBEXJK010000200.1, read as the reverse complement.
CGGCCCACCGGCCAGCACCTGCTGATCGGCCTGCGCAAGGTCGGCTTCACCCCGGCCGGCGCCGTGCGCGCCCCCGACGCCCCCGGCGGCACCCGCCGCTACCACGTCACCCAGCAGGGCGGCCCCCCGCTGGACGTGCACATCATCGACCGCGAGCAGCAGGCCTCCGGCTTCTTCTACCGGGCCTGGCGGCGGCTGCGGCTGCGCTCGGTCGCGGTGCGCCGCAGCCCCCAGTCGCTGCGCCAGGCGCTGGAGCAGGAGGCCCTGATCGCGTACGCGGCGGCCGCCTCGGGCGCCCGCGCGCCGCAGCTGGTCGCCACCTCCGAGCTCGGCCCGGACGCCGCGATCCTGGTGTACGAGAACGTCGAGGGCCGCACCCTGGACGAGCTGGCCGACGAGGAGGTCACCGACCCGGTGATGGCCTCGCTCTGGCAGTCGGTGGCCGCCCTGCACGAGCGCCGGATCGCCCACCGCCGGCTCACCGGCGAGTCGCTGCTGGTGGTGGACGAGAAGACCGGCTGCCTGGTCAACCTCTCCGGCGGCGACATCGCCGCCACCGACCTGACCCTGCGCATCGACGTCGCCCAGCTGCTCACCACCTTCGCGCTGCGGATCGGCCCGGAGCGCGCCGTCGCCACCGCCAACGCGGTGCTCGGCGCCGAGCGGGTGGCCCAGGCGCTGCCGCTGCTCCAGCCGGTCGGGATGAGCCGCTCCACCCGGGTCGACCTCGCCAAGCTCACCAAGGAGCGCAAGGCCGCCGCCCGGGCCAGGGCGCTGGAGCAGGTCGCGGCCGGCGAGCGCACCCAGCAGCAGGCCGAGGAGGACATCGCGGCGGCCGGCGAGGACCTGCTGAGCCGCATCCGCGGCCAGATCCTCCAGATCGCCCCCGAGGCCCCGATGGCCCCGGTCAAGCTGGAACGGCTGAAGCCGAAGAGCCTGATCATGGTGATCGCGCTCACCTTCGCCGCCTACCTGGCCCTGACCACCATCAAGCCGGCCCAGCTGAAGCTCTCCCAGATGAACTGGGCCTGGGCCGCGGCCGCCCTGCTCGCCGCCGCCTTCAGCTACGTCGCCGCCGCGATGAGCCTGACCGGCTTCGTCCCCGAGCGGCTGCCGTTCCGGCGCACCGTCGCGGCCCAGCTGGCCGGCTCCTTCGTCAAGCTGGTCGCCCCCGCCGCGATCGGCGGCATCGCGCTCAACACCCGCTACCTGCAGAAGGCCGGCATCCGCTCCGGCCAGGCGGTGGCCTCGGTCGGCGCCTCCCAGCTGGCGGGCCTGGCCGGGCACCTGCTGCTGCTGTTCAGCTTCGGCCTGATCACCGGCAGCCAGACCAACGGGGACCTCTCCGCCTCCCGCGCGGTGATCATCGGCGTGCTGAGCGCCGCCGTGCTCGCCCTGGTGGTGGCCGCCGTCGCGCCGCTGCGCCGGTTCGTGCTGGGCCGGCTGCGCTCGCTGTTCTTCGGCGTGGTGCCGCGGATGCTCGACCTGATGCAGACGCCCAGCAAGCTCGTCACCGGCTTCGGCGGCATCCTGCTGCTGACCCTCTCCTTCACCGCCTGCCTGGACTTCTCGGTGCAGGCCTTCGGCGGCGACGTCAGCTTCTCGGCCGTCGCGGTGGTCTTCCTGACCGCCAACGCGGCCGGCTCGGCGATCCCCACCCCCGGCGGCATCGGCCCGGTCGAGGTCGCCCTGATCGGCGCGCTGACCGTCGCGGACGTCTCCCCCACGATCGCCACCCCGGCGGTCTTCCTCTACCGGGCGCTGACCTTCTGGCTGCCGGTGCTGCCGGGCTGGATCTCCTACAACGTGCTCCAGCGCCGCAACGCCCTCTGAGCGGTACGCCGAAGGGCCCGCCGGACGGCGGGCCCTTCGGGACGCGGAGCGCCGGTCAGTAGACCGGCTTGTGCGGCTCGATCTGGTTCACCCAGCCGAGCACGCCGCCGCCCAGGTGCACGGCGTTGGCGAAGCCGGCGGCCTTCACCACGGCCAGCACCTCGGCCGAGCGCACGCCGGACTTGCAGTGCAGCACGATCTTCCGGTCCTGCGGCAGCTTCTCCAGCGCGTCGCCCATCAGGAACTCGTTCTTCGGGATCAGCACCGCGCCGGGGATGTTGACGATCTCGTACTCGCCGGGCTCGCGGACGTCGATGAGGTAGATCTCCTCCTCGTCGTCCTGCCACTGCTTGAGCTGCTGCGAGGTGATGGTCGAACCGGCGGCGGCGGCCTGCGCCTCCTCCGACACGACGCCGCAGAAGGCCTCGTAGTCGATCAGCTCGGTGACCGTCGGGTTCTCGCCGCAGACGGCGCAGTTCGGGTCCTTGCGGACCTTCACCTGGCGGTAGTTCATCTCCAGGGCGTCGTAGATCATCAGCCGGCCGACCAGCGGGTCCCCGATGCCGGCCAGCAGCTTGATCGCCTCGTTGACCTGGATCGAGCCGATGGACGCGCAGAGCACGCCCAGCACGCCGCCCTCGGCGCAGGACGGGACCATGCCCGGCGGCGGGGCCTCCGGGTAGAGGCAGCGGTAGCAGGGGCCGTGCTCGGCCCAGAACACGCTGGCCTGGCCGTCGAAGCGGTAGATCGAGCCCCACACGTACGGCTTGCCGAGCAGCACCGCGGCGTCGTTCACCAGGTAGCGGGTGGCGAAGTTGTCGGTGCCGTCCACGATCAGGTCGTAGCCGGAGAAGATCTCCATGACGTTGGAGTTGTCGAGGCGCTCCTCGTGCAGCACCACGTCGACGTACGGGTTGATCTCCTTGACCGAGTCCCGGGCCGACTCCGCCTTGGAGCGGCCGACGTCCGACTGGCCGTGGATCACCTGGCGCTGCAGGTTCGACTCGTCGACCACGTCGAACTCGACGATGCCCAGCGTGCCGACGCCCGCGGCGGCCAGGTACAGCAGGGCCGGCGAGCCGAGGCCACCGGCGCCGACGCACAGCACCTTGGCGTTCTTCAGCCGCTTCTGCCCCGCCATGCCCACGTCCGGGATGATCAGGTGGCGGGAGTACCGGCGGACCTCGTCAACGGTGAGCTCGTCGGCCGGCTCGACCAGGGGTGGCAACGACACGGGGACTCCGATGGGTCTTGTTCGGATGGCCAGGGCCAACCTCGGTGCGGGGTCGGTGCTCCGCCACGCGGGTGGCTCTCTAGGCCAACAGTGTCACGTCCCCCCGCTATTCCGAGACAGCCCGTCCGATGGGCGAGACGGGCGGCGCCGGATCGTGGAACCGGCGGCGGGGCCCGGGAAGCCGCCCCGGGCCCGTGGTTGACGGGCCCGGGGCGCCGCGCGGCGCGGTCACACCCGACAGGCCGTCTCCAGCCAGACGTCGCCCAGCGACTCCTCCAGCGGCACCTGCGTCCGCCATCCGAGACGGTCCCGGGCGGTGCGCACGTCCGCCTGCCGCCACGGCACCGGCTCGCCCGGCGCCGGCCTGCCCTCCGGCCGGTGCCCCTCCGGCCGGTGCCCGGGCAGGTGGTGGCCGGGCAGGTGGTCGCCGCCCGCCCCCGCGGTCTGCGCGGGCAGCAGAACCTGCCGGTTCTCCTCCACGATCTGCCCCTCGAAGCCCGAGGCCCGCACCAGCAGCTGGGCCGCGTCCCGGGCCCGGACGGCGTGCCCGCTGCCGATGTTGACGACCCCGGTGGCGGCCGACACCGCGGCCGCCTGGATGGCCCGCGCGACGTCCCGCACGTCCACGAAATCCCGGTAGCCGGACAGGTCCGGCATCCGTACCTGGTGCTCGTCCCGCTCCAGCGCCCGCCGCAGGCCCTCGGCCAGCCGCCCGAACAGCGAGGCGGTCGGCGCCCCCGGGCCCACCACGTCGAACACCCGCAGCACCGCCGCGTCCAGCCCGGAGGCCAGCACCAGCTCCGTCCCGGCCAGCTTGGACACCCCGTACGGGCCGACCGGCCGCGGCTCGGCCTGCTCGGACACCGGCACCCCGCCGGGCACCGGCCCGTACTCGGCGGCCGAGCCGACGTGCACCAGCCGGGCCGGCTCCCGGCTGCGCCGGATGGCCTCGCAGACGGTCGCGACGGCCAGCGTGTTCGACCGGATCAGGGTGCGCGAGCTGCCGTAGGTGGCGCCCGCGCAGTTGATCACCACCTGCGGCGCGACCGCGTCCAGGAAGCGGGCCAGCGCGCCCGGGCTCCCGGTGGTCAGGTCGAAGCGGATGTCGGCCGAGTCGCGCCGGCCGAGCACCGTCACCTGCAACTCCTGGTCCATCAGCAGACGGTCGGTGACCCGGCGGCCGATGAAGCCGTCGGCGCCCAGCAGCAGCACCCTCATCGGGGGTGTCCTTCCACGAAGCCAGTTCGGGACGACCTGGCGGACTGATTCAACGAACGGGACGAAAGCGGGGGATCACGCGGCGGATACCGGTGGATCGACGGGTGGATCAGGTCGGGACGGGGTCGGTCGGGCGGCGTTCGGCGGGCGGCGCTCAGCGGTGCGCGTCGGCCCGGCCGAGCACCGCCCCGGCGTACGCCAGCAGCGCCACCGCGACGGTGCCGCCGCCGAGCAGCCAGGCCTCCGGGGCGGAGCGTCCCAGGGCGAGCGGCCCGAGCACCGCCGCCGCCCCGGCCGACGCGCCCACCGCGGCGGCCGCCGCCCGGCCGCACCGCGCCAGCAGCACCGGCAGCACCAGCAGCAGGCCCAGCACGCCCTGCGCCGCCCACTGGGCGGGGCCGGCCCGCTCGGCCGCCAGGTGCAGCAACCCGCCGCCGTGACCCGGCCCGGGGCGCGGCGCGACGACGGCCAGCACGGCCAGCGCGGCGAAGCTCAGCGCCCCGAGCACCGCCAGGTGCAGGGCCAGCGCGACCGGGAGCACCGGCCGCATCCGGGCCCGGAACCCGGCCAGGGTGCCCGCCGCGCCCAGGTGGCCGCGGCCGACCTGCCGGTACCAGCGGGCCACCGCGGTTTCTGCCGCCCCTGCCGCCACCGCCGCCTCCGGCCGACCGGCC
>NZ_JBEXJK010000199.1:0-14830 GCF_040609095.1 Kitasatospora sp. NPDC004799 | reverse complement strand
GGGCGACCTCCGCACCCGCCGTCCGCGCCCGCTGGGCCTCCTGCTCCGCCGCACGGCGCTCCAGCAGCCGCAGCACGGCCGCCGCCCGCACGTACGCGGCCGGGCTGGCCGGGTACTTGGGACGGCTCGCGGCGAGCGCCCGCTGGGCCGCCTCGGCCTCCTTGAGCGCCTGCTCGGCCACCGTCACGGCCCGCTCGCGCAGCAGCCGGGCGATCTCGGTCTCGGCCTTCGCCAGCCGCGACTTCTCCGCCGTCAGCCGCCGCCCGAACCGGGTGGCCCGCTCCTCGGCGACCTCGGCCGCGTACTCGGCCTCGGCCAGCTGCTCCTCGAACCGCTCCTCGGCGCGCAGCCGCTGCGCCGCGGACATCTCGGCGGCCGCCCGGGCCGCCTTGTCCCGCTGGCGCAGCAGCAGCGCGAAGCCGAGCGTCGCGATCACCGCCGCGACACCCACCGAGCGCACCAGGATGGTGTCCTGACTGAAAAGCAGAGCGGCCAGTGCGGCGACCAGCAGTACGCCGGCGGCGGTGGGGGGAAAGACCCGGCCGAGGACGGAGGAATGACGGTGGCGTCCGCGAGACATGTCCAAGAAACTAGCGTGCGAATTGGGGCCGTGTCAGCCCAGGGTCCCCTTCCGCCCTTGACAGGGTGCGGTTTTTACCGCACGTGCCCGGGTTCTCACGCAAGATCACGAAGAAGTCCCTGCTCAGCGGCGCCTCAGCGGTGCGAGGCCGCCGGACCGCCCGGGTCGTCGTGATTCTCCGGCAGCTTGCACACGTGCTGGATCCAGAGCGCCGCCGCGATCACCGCGGCCCCCGCCAGCACCGCGAGCCCGGCCGTCACGGCCTGGTCCTGGCGGGCCGACACGTCCAGCTCGCCCAGCAGGTAGATCCCGGCCCCCGCGTAGACGCCGGTGACCACCGACGAGACCAGCGCGCTGGCCTGCCCCAGCACCACCGCCCGGGCCGCCAGCAGCGGATCGACGCCCTTCGCCCCGGGCTGCCGCTCGCGCACCGCCTTCAGCCGGGCCCGCAGCGACAGCGCGGTCGCCAGCAGGATCACCGCCACCGCCGCCAGCACCACCGGCGCCGCGGCCGGCACGGCCGGCAGCGTGTCCACGGAGGCCCACAGCTTGGAGCCGGCCCAGGACAGCGCCGTCGTGGCGGCGGTGATGCCGATCAGCAGACGGAGGCGAAGCAGCTTCACTCGGAGGAGGTCCTTCCCGGGTTCCAGAACCGGCCGGCCGCCCGGCGGCCCGGCGCGGCGACGCCAAGCCACCGTACCGGGCCCGGCCGGGCGGCCACCCGCGCGAACGGCGGACACCTACTCGTACGGCCGGGCCCCCGGCCGAGTTCCCCGGGCCGCGACGCCGGCCGCCGGCCCCCGACCGGCCCCGGGACGGAGCCCCGGGACCGGGCCGCCGGCCTACTCCGGCAGCGTCAGCCGGATGTCCTCGCGGCGCTTCACGCCCTGCGCGTCCGGGCCGCCCAGCGCGGCCAGCAGCGCGTCCACCCGCCCATGCCCGGGCACCTCGGCCTCCGGCTGGGCGTCCAGCCAGGGGGCGAGCACGAAGGCCCGCTCGTGCGAGCGCGGGTGCGGCAGCAGCAGCTGCGGGTCGTCGCTCAGCACGCCCTCGTAGGCCAGGATGTCGACGTCCAGGGTGCGCGGGCCCCAGTGGACCGTCCGCACCCGCCCGAAGGCGTCCTCGATGGCGTTGCCGCGCTCCAGCAGGTCCCGCGGGGGCAGCGAGGTGCGCAGCACGACGACCGCGTTGTAGTAGTTCGGCTGCTCCTCGGGCCCGCCGACGGCCTCGGTCTCGTACACCGCGGAGACGGCCTTGATCCTCAGCCCCGGGGTGTCGGCGAGCGCGTCGACGGCGCCCTGGAGGGTGTCCAGCCGGTTGCCCAGGTTGCTGCCGAGCGCGATCACCGCGCAGCGCTGGCTGTGCAGCGTAGTGTCGGCGGAGTCCACCCGGCTCTCCAGGTCGAACGCGTTCGGCGTGGCGGTCGGGTCAGTGGTGCTCATCGAGAACTTCCCTCTGCATCGGAGACCGGGCGCGCGGCGGCGGTCATGCGCGGGCCCGGTGGATGGTCACGGTCACGTCGTCGAACGGCACGGTGATCGGGGCGTCCGGCTTGTGCACGGTGACCTCGACCTCCTCGACCGCATCGTGCTTGAGGCACTGGTCGGCGATGCGCTGGGCCAGCGTCTCGATCAGGTCGACCGGCTCCCCGGAGATGATCGCGGTGACCTCCTCCGCCACCAGCCCGTAGTGCGCGGTGCGGGTGAGGTCGTCTCCGGCCGCGGCGGGGCGGGTGTCCAGGTACAGCACGAGGTCGACCACGAAGGTCTGGCCCTCGACGCGCTCACGCTCGAAGACGCCGTGGTGGCCCCGGGCACGCAGCCCCCGCAGGGTGACGCGGTCCAGCAAACGAATCACTGCTCCCAGTCGGACGGGCCCCACCCGGGAAAGGAACGGACGGGCAGGGCGAAGGCGGGCAGCACGCCCGCCACTCCGTTTCGAATCTACCCGCGAGCACGGACAACGCCTGACCGTCCTACCCGGCACGAACCGACGCCACGCGCACCGATATGGCGATTGACGTGAACGTTGGGTGACCACTCGGGAATTCCGGGCGACTTCTCGCCGCGGAAGTTCCGCGGTCTCCGGAATCAGCTCTCCTCGTCGTCGTCCCCGCTGGTCAGAACGGGTGAACCGTGATGCGACCAGAGCTTCCACCCGGCCGGGGTACGACGGAACAGATTCGTCGACACGACCTTTCCGCCGACCAGCGGTCCGAGCTCCCCCTCCTCCTCCGACTCGCCGCCGGAGAGGATGTTCTCGGTGCACGTGACAAGGGCCACATCACCGTGCACCTCGGCCTCGACATCGGTCAGGAAGAACTGGATGTACTCCGTGTTCATCATGATCAGCATGTACGAACGGGTCACCTGCGCCCGGCCGCGGAGCACCGGCCAGCCCGGGTGCACGCACACCACGCCGCCCTTGTCGTCGGCGTCCGCGGCGCCCAGCCAGGCGTCCTCGACCGCTTCCAGGTCCCCCCGCTCCAGCGCCTCGTAGAGCGCCCGGTTCGCCGCGAGCACGGCCTCCAGGTCCGCCTCGCGGGCCCGTCCGGCCGTACCGCCGCTCAACCTGCCGTCACCTGTCACAGACCCTCCCTCACCCCAACCGCGCCGCGTGCTGCCAGGCCGCGACCACCCGGACGGCGTCCGCCGTGCCGGACACGTCGTGCACCCGTACCGCCCAGGCTCCGGCCCGGGCCGACAGCACCGACACCGCGGCCGTCGCGTCGTCGCGCTCCCGGGCCGGGCGCAGTTCCCCGGTTGCCGGGTCGGCGAGCAGCGTACCCAGGAACCGCTTGCGCGAAGCCGCCACGAGCACGGGACGGCCGAGCGCGGTGAGCGCGTCCAGCCGGCCGAGCAGCGCCCAGTTGTGCTCGGGGGTCTTGGCGAAGCCGAGCCCCGGGTCCAGGATCACCTGGTCCTCCTTGACCCCGGCGGCCAGCAGCGCGTCCACCCGCTCGGTCAGCTCGGCGACCACGTCCCGCACCACGTCGCCGTAGACGGCCAGCCGGTCCATGTCGGCGGACTGCCCGCGCCAGTGCATCACCACGAAGGGCGCGCCGGTCTCGGCCACCACCCGGGCCATCGCCGGGTCGGCGAGCCCGCCGGAGACGTCGTTGACGATCGTGGCGCCGGCCTCGACGGCCCGCTCGGCGACCGAGGCGCGCATGGTGTCCACCGAGACCATCACCCCGGCGTCGGCGAGCTCGCGCACCACCGGGATCACCCGGCGCAGCTCCTCCTCCTCGGGCACCCGCTGCGAGCCCGGCCGGGTGGACTCGCCGCCGACGTCCACCAGGTCCGCGCCGCGGGCCCGCAGCGCGAGGCCGTGCGCGATCGCCTTGGCGGGGTCGTGCCACATCCCGCCGTCCGAGAAGGAGTCGGGCGTGACGTTGACCACGCCCATCACGGCGCAGCGCTCGAGCCGCGGCAGACCGGCCGGCAGGGAGAAGGACGGCGAATCGTTCATGCTTCCCATTATCGAACGGGGCCCCCGCCGAGGATTCTCGGCGGGGGCCCCGATCCGCGACGGCGGGCGCGACGGGCCTCAGGCGGCCTCGGTGACCTCACGGGTCGACGGGACGGGCATCAGCCCCTCGCGCTGGCGCCGGCGGCCGAAGCGGGGCATGCCGAGCGTGATGAAGGCCTCCGCCTGCATCGCAGCGAAGCCGATCCGCGGCAGGTCCCGGGTGCTCGGGAAGACCAGGAAGCGCGGCTCCCACTCGGGCTGGAACTTGGCGTTGAACTTGTACAGCGACTCGATCTGGAACCAGCGCGACAGGAACACCAGCAGCCCGCGCCAGGCGCGCAGCACCGGGCCGGCGCCGATCCGCTCGCCGCGGGCCAGCGCCGAGCGGAACATCGCGAAGTTGAGCGACACCCGGCGCACGCCCATCGCGGGCACCGCCTGGAGCGCGGCGACGATCAGCAGCTCGTTCAGGCCCGGGTCGGCGGCGCGGTCGCGGCGCATCAGCTCCAGCGAGATGCCGTCCGGCCCCCAGGGCACGAAGTGCAGCACGGCCTTCAGGTCGTCGCCGTCCTCGCCCTCCTCCGGGGCCTTGTGGGCGGTGACCACCACGCAGTCGTCGTCCAGCGGGTCGCCGAACCGGCCGAGGGCCATCGAGAAGCCGCGCTCGGTGTCGGTGCCGCGCCAGCGGGCGGCGGCGTCGGCGATCCGGTACTTCTCCTCCGCGGTGAGCTCGGAGACCCGGCGCACCTGGCAGGAGTAGCCGTTGCGCTCGATCCGCTTGACCATCTGGCGGACGTTGCGCATGGCCCGGCCGGCGAGCGAGAAGGAGGCGGTGTCGACGATCGCCTCGTCGCCCAGCTCCAGCGCGTCCAGGCCCGCCTCGCGGGTCCAGACCTCGCCGCCGACCTCGCTGCAGCCCATCACGGCCGGCACCCAGGCGTGCTCGCGGGCCTCGGCCATGAACACCTTGATCGCGCCCGGCCAGGCCTCCACGTCGCCGACCGGGTCGCCGGAGGCGAGCATCACGCCGGAGACCACCCGGTAGGAGATCGCGGCCTTGCCGGTGGGCGAGAACAGCACGCTCTTGTCGCGGCGCAGCGCGAAGTAGCCGAGCGAGTCGCGCTCGCCGTGCCGCGCGAGCAGCTCGCGGACCTTCTCCTCGTCCGCCGCGGTCAGCTCGGGCTTCGGCTTGCCCGGGCGCAGCGCCAGGTAGGCGGTGGTGAAGGCGGTCAGCAGACCGAGGCCGCCGAGCAGGTAGGCGACCAGGTCGGACATCCGGACGTTGTTGTACCGGATCGGGCCCTCGAAGCCGAACAGGCCGTACCCGACGTGCTGCAGGCGCTCGGTCAGGCCCGGGTGGCCCAGCTCGTACTTGGTCCGGGTGCTCACGATCAGCAGGCCGAGCAGCACGCTGAGGACGCCCATCACGACCAGGTTGACGACGGCCCGCCAGCGGGTGCGCGGGTCGGCCTTGGCGTAGAACTCGCGCTGGTGGACCAGCATCACGACGAGGAGCACCAGCGAGACGACGGCCGGGCCGATCTGGTGCCAGCGCAGGATGTGCAGCCCGGCGCTGACCGGCAGCAGCACGCAGACCGCCCGCCAGGCCCGCCGCTTGCGCCGGCGCAGCGCGTGCGCCAGCGGCACCAGCAGGATGCCCACCATCAGCGCGCCGACCGCCGCCAGGCTGGTGGTGCCGCCCGGCAGCTGCCCGGCGAAGTTGTGCACCTTGGTGTGCCGGAGCTTGGGGAACACCGCGCTGGCGATGTCCACGAGCCCGATCAGCAGACAGGCGTAGCCGACCGCTCCGGGGAGCCAGGCCCGCGGGACGGCGGACGCCTGGTTGCGCAGCGTCTGCAGGCCGCGGCGGCGGCGGGACGGCTGCTCGGGGCTCGGCTCAACGGACACGGGACTGCTCATGGGTGCTCAGCGTAGAGGCTGCGGTGCGGTGTCCGGTCACTCCGGGGGAGGACGCGTGATGGACCTTCATGCCTATTCCTTCATCAGGCAATGCGCATACCAAGGACCCGGAAACGGTCGGTAAACCGGGGCCGTGGTCGCGCTGCGGGTTGAGCCGGCGGTGGGAGCCGGGGGCCTGCCGCCGCGTGGCGCGACAGGACCCTCCGGGACGCGTTACGTACGGTGGACGCCGCATTCTAGGGTGCCGGTTGCCTTCGGCTCGCCCCGCCCTTCCAGCCCCGCCCGGGCGTCCGGACAGCCTAGCCACGGTGGCCCGGCCTGACGGACCGCCAGACGATGAAGCCTGCACCGACAGTGTCCCACCGGAAGGCCGACGGTATGGAACTGACCAGCGACGCGCTGGTGAACTCGCTGCTCGCGCTCGGCGTGGCGGCAATCGTCACGACCCTGTGGCTCTGGCCGCGGCTGGCGCCCCAGCGCCCGCTGCCGGTGCTCGGCCGGATCGGCCTGCTGACGGCCGTTCAACTCTCCGTCCTGGCCGTGCTGGCGCTGTCGGTGAACAACTCCTTCGGGTTCTACACCTCCTGGTCCGACCTGCTCAGCCCGGGCGGCGCCAAGCTCGCGCTGACCAGCAACGAGAACCACAAGGGCTCCCCGGCCGCCGAGGCCCTGGTCCAGCCCACCACCGAGGGCGGCCTGGAGACCGTCACCAACCTGCCGAAGGGCCCGCCCGAGGAGGTCGGCAGGGTCGAGTCGGTCCGGGTCAACGGCAAGGAGACGGGCTTCTCCGACCAGATGTTCGTCTACCTGCCGCCCGCGTACTTCGACCCGAAGCTCGCCCTGGTCCGCTTCCCCGTCCTGCTGGCCATCGCCGGCTTCCCGGGCACCACGCTGAACCTGCTGCACGAGCTCCCCTTCGCCCAGACCGCGATCGAGCTGCAGCGCTCCGGCAAGATGCCGCCGACCGTCCTGGTGATGGCCCGCCCGGCGGTCGTGCCGTCCCGGGACACCGAGTGCGTGGACGTCCCCGGCGGGCCGCGCACCGAGACCTGGTTCGTCAAGGACGTCCCGGAGGCCATCCGCGCCGGCTACCGGGTCGGCCGCACGGCCGGCTCCTGGGGCGCCCTCGGCTACTCCACCGGCGGCAGCTGCGCACTGCGCCTGGCGATGCGCTTCCCGAACGTCTACGGCAACGCGGCCAGCCTGCACGGGGACTTCACCGTGCGCCAGGACAACTACACCGGCGGCGACCTCTTCAACGGCGACAAGGCGCTGACCCAGCAGCACGACCTCGGCTGGCGGCTGCAGAACCTGCCGCTCCCGGCGCTCAACCTGCTCGCGGTCTCCACCCGCACCGAGGGGGACTACCCGCAGACCGCCCAGTTCGTCGACCAGGCCACCAAGGCCGCCGCGGCCAACCCGCAGTTCCGGGTCGACGCGCTCTACCTCGACGACGGCGGGCACAACTTCGACAGCTGGACCCGGGAGCTGCCGGCCACGCTCGAGTGGCTGGGCGCGCACCTCGGCTAGCGCAGGCGGGTGATTACCCGCCGGTCGGGCCGGACGGCGGGCGGCCCGGGGGAACGTATCGCGACCGCCCGGCGGCCCCCGACGGGCACCGCCCCGGACCCCGTGCAGGAGGCACCGTGCTGAGCACCCGCTCGCTCTTCGACGAGATCTACCGGAACGACCAGGCGTACCAGCTGTTCTGCAGCATCGCGGCCGGCGGCGAGGACCAGGGCGGCTGGGAGAACGAGCGGATCACCGCGCTCACCCGGGATCCGGTCCTCGCCCCGAAGGTCGCCCGGCACGGTGCCGACGAGCGCAAGCACGGCCGGATCTTCACCCAGCTGCTGAACAGGCGCGGCCTGCCCAAGGTGCCCGTGCCGGACGAGGCCGACTACTGCATGCTGCTGGAGCGCCAGGGCGTCGGCCTCTCGCACGAGCGGCTGAACAGCGACGTCCCGCTCACCGACCGCGAGATCATCACCTACCTCGCGCACAGCCGGGTCACCGAGCAGCGCGCCGCCGAGCAGATGCGCCAGCTGGTCCGGGTGTACGGGGACAACCCCGCGCTCGGCCGGGCGATGCGGATGATCTCCGCCGACGAGGACAACCACCTCGCGTACTGCCACGAGGAGCTGCTGCGGCTGATCGCCGAGGGCCACGGCCCGTACGTCCGGCACGTCCTGGAGGCCAGCGCCCGCGGCGAGATCCGCACCCACCGGGACGTCGGCCTCGCCGTCACCGCCCGGATGGCCCGGATCCTGCGCTGGCCCCGCTGGCAGCTCGCCCTGGTCACCCTCGGGGTGCACGCGCTCTACCTGTACGACCGCGCCTACGGCTGGCGCCGGATGGTCGCGCTGAGGATGCCCGAGCGCCGCAACGCCCTGGGCACCCCGGCCCCGCCGCACGCGGAGCGCGAGGCGCTCTGAGCCTCCCCGCCCGGTACGGCTAGCGGCCGATGATGAGGCTCATCGCCTCGGCCCGGGTGGCCGGGTCGCGCAGCTGGCCGCGCACGCAGGAGGTGATGGTCTTGGCGCCGGGCTTGCGGATGCCGCGCATCGACATGCACATGTGCTCGCACTCGACCACGACGATGGCCCCGCGCGGCTCCAGGATGCGCATCAGCGCGTCGGCCACCTGGCTGGTCAGGCGCTCCTGCACCTGCGGCCGGCGGGCGTAGACGTCGACCAGCCGGGCGAGCTTGGACAGCCCGGTGATCTTGCCGCTGGTGGACGGGATGTACCCGACGTGGGCCACGCCGCGGAACGGCACCAGGTGGTGCTCGCAGACCGAGGTCAGCTCGATGTCCTTGACCAGCACCATCTCGTCGTGGCCGAGGTCGAAGGTGGTGGTCAGGACGTCCTCGGGCTCCTGCCACAGGCCCGCGAATATCTCCTTGTAGGCGCGCGCGACCCGGGCCGGGGTCTCCAGCAGGCCCTCGCGGTCAGGGTCCTCCCCGACGGCGAGCAGCAGCTCGCGGATGGCGTTCTCGGCCCGCTTCTGGTCGAAGGTACCGACGGCGGGCGGACCGTCGAACGTCACCGGGTCGATCATGCGGGCCTCGCTTTGGTATCGGAAAGACTCTGGCTGAACAGCACGGATGCCGCGCCTCCAGGGTACAAACCCTGGTGACGCGGCATCCATTCCGCACGGAACCGGGGGTCAGCCCTCGGTCGTCGGCTCGGTGGCCGGCAGCGGCGGGAGCTTCACGACGTCCACCGCCGCGCCCTCGCCGGAGGCGGCGCCGTTGGTGAGCGCCAGCTCCTTCGGGGACTGCACCGGGGGCCGGGTGGACGGCGTGCGGCGGGCGGAGCCCGTCCAGGCCGGCCGGGCCGGGCGCTTGACGATCGGCGCGAAGATCTCGGCGATCTGCTCCTTGTTCAGGGTCTCCTTCTCCAGGAGCTCCAGGACCAGGTTGTCGAGCACGTCGCGGTTCTCGACCAGGATCTCCCAGGCCTCGTTGTGCGCGGTGTCGATGAGCTTCTTGACCTCTTCGTCGACCAGCCCGGCGACCTCTTCCGAGTAGTCGCGCTGGTGGCCCATCTCACGGCCCAGGAACGGCTCCGAGTTGTCGCTGCCGAACTTGATCGCCCCGAGGCGCTCGGTCATGCCGTACTGGGTGACCATGGCCCGGGCCGTCGCGGTGGCCTTCTCGATGTCGTTCGAGGCGCCGGTGGTCGGGTCGTGGAAGACCAGCTCCTCCGCCGCGCGCCCGCCCATCATGTAGGCGAGCTGGTCGAGCATCTCGTTGCGGGTGGTGGAGTACTTGTCCTCGTCCGGCAGCACCATGGTGTAGCCGAGGGCCCGGCCGCGGGACAGGATGGTGATCTTGTGCACCGGGTCGCTGTACTGGCAGGCCGCCGCGACCAGGGCGTGGCCGCCCTCGTGGTACGCGGTGATCTTCTTCTCCTTGTCGGACATGATCCGCGTGCGCTTCTGCGGACCGGCCACGACGCGGTCGATCGCCTCGTCCAGGATGCCGTTGTCGATCAGCTTCTTGTCCGACCGGGCGGTCAGCAGCGCCGCCTCGTTGAGGACGTTCGACAGGTCGGCACCGGTGAAGCCGGGGGTGCGCTTGGCGACGGCCGAGAGGTCGACGTCGGGCGCGATCGGCTTGCCCTTCTGGTGCACCTTGAGGATGTCCAGCCGGCCCTGGAGGTCGGGGCGCTCCACCGCGATCTGGCGGTCGAAGCGGCCCGGGCGCAGCAGCGCCGGGTCCAGGATGTCGGGACGGTTGGTCGCGGCGATCAGGATCACGCCGCCCTTGACGTCGAAGCCGTCCATCTCGACCAGCAGCTGGTTGAGGGTCTGCTCGCGCTCGTCGTGGCCGCCGCCGAGGCCCGCGCCGCGGTGCCGGCCGACGGCGTCGATCTCGTCGACGAAGACGATCGCCGGGGCGTTCGCCTTGGCCTGCTCGAAGAGGTCGCGGACGCGGCTGGCGCCGACACCGACGAACATCTCGACGAAGTCCGAGCCGGAGATGGAGTAGAACGGCACCCCGGCCTCGCCCGCGACGGCGCGCGCCAGCAGGGTCTTGCCGGTCCCGGGCGGGCCGTAGAGCAGCACGCCCTTGGGGATCTTGGCGCCGACGGCCTGGAACTTGGCCGGCTCCTGGAGGAACTCCTTGATCTCGTGGAGCTCCTCGACCGCCTCGTCCGCGCCGGCGACGTCGGCGAAGGTGGTCTTCGGGGTGTCCTTGGTGAGCAGCTTGGCCTTGGACTTGCCGAACTGCATGACCCGGGAGCCGCCGCCCTGCATCTGGTTCATCAGGAACAGGAAGACCAGGACGATGATCACGATCGGGAGCATCGACAGCAGCAGGCTGACGAAGGTGCTCTGCTTCTCCGGGCTGATGGTGTAGCCCTCGGCGAGCGTGCCCTGGTTGTTGTCGTTGACCTGGGCCTGGAGCTTGTCGGCGATGGCGACACCCTGGTCGCCGATGTACGAGGCCTGGAACTTGGTACCGGACGGGGTCTTGCCCGTACCGGCGCTGGGCAGCGTGGCGCCGTCCTTCAGCTGGATCTTGACGGTGTTCGAGTCACCGGTGGTGATCTGCGCCGACTTGACGTTGTGCGCGTCGATCGCCGCGACGACCTGACCGGTGTCCACCGTCTTGTAGCCGTTCGAGTCCGAAACGACCTGCATCAGTACGATGACGGCGAGGACGGCCAGCACGATCCACATGATCGGCGCACGGAAGTATCGCTTGACGTCCATCCATGCGGGGCGTTGCCGCCCCGTCCCTCCTGCCACTCAACGGCGCCGGGGGGCTGTTGGGCCGCGGCGCATCCGATTGGTGCTCATGTGAAGAGCGGTTTATTGGACCGTACCGCAGTCGGACCCGCCCATGGCGGGAGCACGGCGACACGGCTTTGCTTCTTTGTCCCCCGGGTCCAACGGGCGGGAACCGCCTACTGTTCCCGCCCGTAGCCCGAACGGGCCCTCAGCCGCCGTAGACGTGCGGGGCGAGGGTGCCGATGAAGGGGAGGTTGCGCAGCTTCTCCGCGTAGTCCAGGCCGTAGCCGACCACGAACTCGTTGGGGATGTCGAAGCCGACGTACTTCACGTCGATCTCGACCTTCGCCGCGTCCGGCTTGCGGAGCAGGGTGCAGACCTCCAGCGACGCCGGGCCGCGCGAGCCCAGGTTGCCCAGCAGCCAGGACAGCGTCAGACCGGAGTCGATGATGTCCTCGACGATCAGGACGTCACGGCCGGCGATGTCGGTGTCCAGGTCCTTCAGGATCCGCACGACGCCGGAGGACTTGGTGCCCATGCCGTACGAGGAGACGGCCATCCAGTCCATGGTGACCTGCGAGTGCAGGGCCCGGGCCAGGTCGGCCATGACCATCACGGCCCCCTTGAGGACGCCGACGATCAGCAGGTCCTTGCCTGCGTAGTCCCGGTCGATGCGCTCGGCCAGCTCAAGGAGCTTGGCGTCGATCTCGTCCTTGCTGATGAGCACCTTCGCGAGGTCAGCGCCCATGTCGTTCTGGTCCACCGGGGATACGTCCTCAAACGTTCGGGGTCTGTGTGGCCGGCGGCCCGGCTCCCCCGGGGGCATGACCCGCCCGTCAGTCGCCCTGCCGCCGAAAGACCAGCGTGCCACACCTGCGGGTGGCCTCGACGCCCCCGGGTAGGTGCAACGGCCCCTGTCCGCGCCATCCGGTGACCAGCAGGTCGATCGTCTCCAGGTGCCGGGCGAACAGGTCCCCGGCCGGACAGCCCGCCCGCAGCGCGGCCCGGCGCAGCACCCGACGGCGCACCGCGGACGGCAGTTCGGCCAGTTTCACGGCGTCCAGGGCGCCGTCGCCCGTCCGGAGGTCGCGTTCGGCCAGGGAGGCCCACTGGTCGAGGGCGTCGGCGTCGTCGCGGAACAGCCGGGCGGTGCGGGCCAGCGCCTCGACCACTCCGCCGCCCAGGTGCTTCTCCAGGACCGGCAGCACCTCGTGGCGGACCCGGGAGCGGGTGTAGGCGGGATCACAGTTGTGCGGGTCGTCCCAGACCGGGATCGACTGGGCGACGCAGGCCTGCCGGGTGGCGGCCCGGTCCAGCTCCAGCAGCGGGCGGCGGTAGCGGCCCTTCTGGGCGGGCATCCCGGCCAGCGAGCGGGCGCCGGAGCCGCGGGCCAGGCCCAGCAGCACGGTCTCGGCCTGGTCGTCCCGGGTGTGGCCGAGCAGCACCGCGATCGCGCCGTGGCGGTCGGCGGCCTCGTCCAGCGCGGCGTAGCGGGCGTCCCGGGCGGCGGCCTCCGGGCCCCCGGCGCGGCCGACCCGCACCGGGACCGCCTCCACCGGGTCGAGGCCGAGCGTGCGCAGCCGGTCGGCAACTTGGTCGGCGCGCTCGGCGGAGCCGGCCTGGAGGCCGTGGTCGACGGTGACGGCGCCGACCCGCAGGCCGATCTTGGGGGCCTCGAAGGCGGCGGCGATGGCCAGCGCCATCGAGTCGGCGCCGCCGCTGACCGCGACCAGGACCAGCGGCGAGCCGGGCGCGGCCGGGGTGCGGGGCAGTCCGGAGGGGTGGCGGGCGGCGTTGCCGATCAGCGTGGTGCCGACGGCGGCGCCCACCAGCGGCGCCCCGGCCGGGCGCTCGCGGGGCCCGCGCACGGGGGCGGTGAAGGTGGAACCGGCCTCGGCGGCGAGATCGGTCAGGGTACGGCGAACGGCCAGGCGTATCGCGGCGACGGCGGGGTGAGGGCCCACGGCGGAAGACTCCTCGACGGAGGGGACAGGACTGGCGGCGGACGCGGCGGAGCCGCGCACCGCACGAACACCCGGTAACCGGGCGCTCACAGATGGTGGCAGATGGTGGCCACCCGCTATGCCACCCGCGCCCCCGGTACGACGACCGTCCCACGTTCGGGTGAATGAAGAAACGCTTCTTCACTCGTCGTCTGGCCGATTGGACCACTCGTACGAGCGGGTTTGACCGTCGCGCGCCGCTTGCCGCCCGGCTCCCGGCGCGCCCGCGTCACGATCGCCCCGCTCAGCGCGCCACCCGGGCCACCCAGGCGGCCGGATCGTGGATCTCGTCCTTGGTCGGCAGGGTGTTCGGGGAGGTCCAGACCCGGTTGAACCCCTCCATGCCGACCTGCTCCACCACCCCGCGCACGAACACCGCGCCGTCCTGGTACTGGCGCAGCTTCGCGTCCATGCCGAGCAGCCGGCGCAGCAGCAGGTCGAGCCGGTTGGCGCCGCGGTCCCGGCGCTGCTGGAACTTCTCCCGGATCTCCGAGACCGTCGGCACCACGGCCGGTCCGACGCCGTCCATCACCACGTCGGCGTGGCCCTCCAGCAGCGACATCACGGCCGTCAGCCGGCCGAGGATCTCGCGCTGCGCGGGCGACTGGACGATCTCCAGCAGGTTCCCGGCGGGGGCGCTGTCCCGGTTGCCGCCGCCCGGCAGGCCGCCGAGCGAACCCGCCGCGTCCCGCAGCCGCTCCAGCAGGGCGCCCGGGTCGACGTCCGTCTCGGCGAGGAAGGACTGCACCTCGGACTGGATGTGGTCGCGCAGCCACGGCACCGCGGTGAACTGGGTCCGGTGCGTCTCCTCGTGCAGGCAGACCCAGAGCCGGAAGTCGGACGGGTCGACGTCCAGCTCCCGCTCGACGTGCACGATGTTCGGTGCCACCAGCAGCAGCCGGCCCGGACCGGGGCCGTCCGGCCCCAGCCGCGGCTTGTCGAACAGCGCGGCCGGGCTGTCCGGCGCCTCCAGCGGGGGCTCGCCCGGGGCGAAGGTCTCGTACTGGCCCAGCACCTTGGTGGCCAGGAACGCCAGCAGCGCCCCGACCTCGATCCCGGTGGCCTTCTCGCCCACCGCGCCGAACACCCCGGCCGTCGCGCTGTTCGCCCGACGCGCCTGGAGCTTCTCCACCAGCGGCTGGACGACCGTGCGGAAGCCCGCCACGTTGGCCCGGATCCACCCGGGACGGTCCACCACCAGCACCGGCGTCGCCGCGGCCCGGGACAGGCTGGACGAGCGCATGCCGGTGAACGCCCGCACGTGCTCCTCCGCCTCCAGGGCGTGCCGGCGCAGCTCGGCGACCACCGCCGCCGCTTCCGCCCGGCTCACTTCCGGCCCCGGCCGCACCAACCTGGTCGCGGTTGCGACCGCGAGGTTCCAGTCGACCATGTCAGCACCGCCACTCGCGCTCGTCATGCCCTCACCGTACGTGCTCCCCACCACCAACGGCAGCCACCTGCCGCCAACACCTCTCCCCGACGGCCCGGCGGCCTCGCGGACGGCGCGCGGCGGCGGACCGGCCGGTGCGGGCCGGGACGGCCGCGGAGGTGGCGGGCGGCGGGCGGCCGCGGCGGGCGAGGCGGTCCGTGACCGTGGGGGTGGGGCCCACGGCGG
>NZ_JBEXJK010000198.1:0-14849 GCF_040609095.1 Kitasatospora sp. NPDC004799 | reverse complement strand
GCCGCTCCGCTCGGTGGCCGACCGTGCTGTCCGTCGCTTCCCCGCAACTGCTGGGCCGGCGGCCCGAGTTGCACCGGCCGCCGACGCGCGGAGCGGCCGCGGGCATGGTGCCGGCGGGCGCGTCAGTCACGGTGCTCGCCCCGCAGCTGCCAGCCGAGGTGGAAGAGGGTCTGCGCGCCGTAGCGGTCGCGCAGCCGGGAGATGTGGGCGGCGACGGTGCGCTCGCTCACGCCCAGCCGGGTGGCGACGGCCCGTTGGGTGAGGCCCCGGGCGAGCAGCCGGCCGATCCGGACGGTGGTGGCCGAGGGCGGGTCGAGGTGGCGGGCGGCGGGTGCGCCGCGGGCCCAGTCGCGTTCGAACTGGGCGACCAGGTACGCCACGGTGGTGGGGTCGGTGAGGAAGACGGCCCGACCGCGGTCCCCGGCGGCGGGGATGACGGCCACCGCGCGGTCGAAGACCAGCATCCGCTCGTACGGTTCGGCCAGCACCCGGACCTGGGCGCCCCGCCCGGTGCGCAGCGCCACCTGGTCCCGCACGGCGGCGTCGGCGAGGGCGACCGGCTGGTAGACGGCGCGCAGCGAGCAGCCGCGGCGCAGCAGCGAGAGGTCCTGGGCGAGGGCCGTCCGGAGGCCCTCGGGCGGACGCGGTCCGGGCTGGGCGGCCAGGACCTCCTCCCGGCACTCCGCGACCAGGTCGCCGACCCGGCGGCGGACCTCGGCGACGTCGTCGACACGGCCGGCCCCGCAGCCGATGCTCCCGGGACCGACGACCGACGGGCCGACAGCCGACGGACCGACGGCCGAGGGCCCGACAGCCGAGGGCCCGCCGACCGGGTCACCACCGGACGGCGGCCCCGCGACCGGGCGGCGGGCCTCGTCGTAGGCGTGGGCCAGCGGCGCGAGGGCGCCCGGGAGCCGCTCGGCGTACCGCAGCAACCGGACGGCACGGGTGCGCAGTTCGAGGCCGATCCGGTCGCCGAGGGCGCGCGGGCTGGCGGCGGTCCAGCCGGTGGCGGTGGGGGTGAGCAGGCCGCGGGCGACCAGGGCGGCCAGGGTGGGCCGGTCCGCGGGGGCGAGGTCCTCGGGGCGCAGCCGGCCGCCGCGCCGGACGGCGGTCAGGTAGAGGGCCCGCTCCGCCGGCCCCGGCTCATCGGTCATCGCGGGCGCCCCGCATCAGCCAGCCGAGCTGGAAGAGGGTCTGCGCGCCGTAGCGGTCGCGCAGCCGGGAGATGTGGGCGGCGACGGTGCGCTCGCTCAGACCCAGCCGGGTGGCGACGGCGCGCTGGGTGAGGCCGCGGGCGAGCAGCCGGCCGACCCGGTCGGGGACGGTGCGGGCGGGCGCCTGGCCGGCCGCCGACCCGGCGGTGTCGGCCCGCGCCCAGTCGCGTTCGAAGGTGCCGACCAGGTAGGTGATGGTCGCCGGGTCGGTGATGAAGGCGGCGGTGCTGTTGTCGTCGTTGGCGGAGATCACGGCGACGGACCGGTCGAAGACGATCAGCCGCTGGAAGGGCTCGTCGAGCACGCGGATCAGCGAGCCGTGCCGGGTGACCTCCTCGGCGTAGGCGAGGACGGGCGGGTCGGCGAGGGCGACCGGCTGGTAGATGGTGCGCAGCGAGCAGCCGCGCTGGAGCAGTTGGACGTCCTGGAGCAGGGCGACCTGGAGGGTGTCGGCGGGCCGGTGGCCGGGCTGCGCGGTGAGCACCTCGGAGCGGCAGTCGGAGGCCAGTTGGGAGATCCGCTGGCGGATGTGGACGTGCCCCTCGACGTGGACGGCGCCGCCGGCCCGGTCGGTCGGGCGGGGCATCGTGTCGTAGGCCCGGGTGAGGCCGTCCAGGGCGCCCGGGAGGTTCTCCGCGCGGACCAGCAACCGGGTGGCCTCGCTGCGCAGTTCGGCGCCCAGGCGGTCGCTGACCGAGCGCGGACTGACCGCGGTGTAGCAGCGGTCCATCCGGTTGACCATCAACAGGCCGATGTCGATGAGCTGTCGCAGCGCGTCCCGGTCGACGTCGGCGACCTCCGCGGTGGGGACGCGGCCGCCCGCGGCGATGACGGCCAGGTAGAGCTGCCGCGCGGCCTCGTCGGGCTCCTCGCCCACCGGACCGTGGTGCGGTGTGACCGCTGGTTCCGCCGTCACGTCGCACTCTCCCTGCCGGACGCATCTCCCCTGGCGCTGCCCGTGTTCCCCGCCGCGCGGGCCGCGGCACCGGTGGGCCGGGCGGGCCCGCGGCACCGGTGGGCCGGTACGGCGTGATCACGGACCAGGCGGTCACGGTACCGGGTGGGACGGCGGGCCCCCGGGGCCGGGTGCCGTCGCACACCGGTCGTCCGGGGGCCGCCGTCGGTACGCCAGTGCCGAGGCGCTCCCGTCGAGGCGGAGCAGCAACGCCTCGACGGGTCCGGTCGGGGGCCATCACCACACATGGTCCCCGGCCGGGCTCTTCACTCCCCCGTACCGCCGGTGCGGGTTGTCGCACCCGCGGTCCTCGCGAAGAGCCGGTCGCCATCATCAGGCTGCGGTGCCTGGACGACTTGACGTGTCTCCACCCTCACAGTGTGACGGCCGGTGAACAAGTGCCGCCCGAGTGCAGGTTCGCGCAATTGCAGCTATCTGCACCCCGGCGCGGGTGCGGCGGTCCGGGCGGTGGGGCGGATTCCGGTGAACACCGGGGCGGGGGGCGGGTGTCGGCGCCGCCGCCGGCCGGCGCCGCCCGGCCGCCCCGGACCTGCGCGTTCCCGCAGCCGCGGCGTGCTCCCGAACCTCCCGTCCGTGCGTACGGGGCCGAGTCCACCCGCCGCCTCAGCGGGCCAGCAGCCACCTCAGCGGGCCAGCAGCCGCCGCCGCGCCAGCCCGGCCGCGGTGCCGCCCGCGGCGAGCACCCAGGCGCACGCCAGCAGCAGGTACAGGCCGACGGCCAGCCCGCTGAAGCCCCCGAAGCCGGTGTGCCGGGCGAGCGCGGAGGCGCCGGTGACGCAGGTGCCGACCGGGAAGGTGTACGCCCACCAGGTCATCGCGAACGGCATCCCGGCCCGCCGGGCGCGCAGGTTGGCGGTGAGCGCGACGGCCAGCCAGAGCATCGCGACGCCGATCACCGCCACGCCGTACAGCTCGGCGAGGTCGACCATGGCGGGCGCGAGCGCGGGCAGCACCGGCCGGGCGGCGTCGGCGAGCTGGTGGACCGCGGTGACGGACTGGCCGAGCGGGCCGAGCACCAGGAACAGCGAGGGGGTGAGCGCCAGGGCGGGCAGCTTGCTGTGCAGCAGTCCGGTGAACACCACCGGCAGCAGCACCAGGGTGGCCAGCAGGCCGACCCCGAACAGCGCCCAGCAGCCGTACAGCATGGCCTGCTGGGCCGTCCCGGACGGCAGGTGCGGGACGAGCGCGGGGCCGCAGGCGGAGGCGACCAGCGGGGCGACCACCGGCAGCAGCCAGGTCGGGTTGGCCTCCAGGGCGGAGAGCGGGTGCCGGGTGATCATCAGGTACGGGATGCCGCCGGCCACCGCCAGCGCGTACAGGGTGCCGAGGCTCCACAGCACCGCGTCCAGGGCGACGGCCGGGCCGGTGCCGATCACCTGGGAGCCGAGCAGCAGGGTGGCCAGCCCGACCGCCAGCAGCGCCATCGGCGGGCAGCCGTAGAAGACCGCGGTGGCCGGGTTGTCCAGCAGCTGGGCGCGGGCCGCCTCGCGGTGCCTGGTCAGGTGGACCAGCCGGGCACCGGCCAGCACCAGCAGCGCGGCCAGCGCGAGCGCCCACATCACCTCGCCGAAGCCGGTCAGCCCGGGCGGCCGCACCGGCAGGACGGCGGCGCCGTTCGCCAGGATCGCGGTGCCCATCACGGCGGCGTACCAGTTGGGGCCGAGCTGGGCCAGGTCGAACCGGGGGCGGACGGCGGGGCGGGCGAGGGGGCGGATTCCGGCCAGAGTGGACATGCCCCCACCGTCGCCCGGACGCCCGGCGGCCGGTAGCGCCGGGGCTTCTATGGGGGCATAGCCTGAACCTATGGCCCTCTCCCCGCACGTCCCCGAACTCGGCGCCCTGGAACTGCTGCTCGCGGTGGCCCGGCTGGGCAGCGTCGGACGGGCGGCGGCCGAGCTGGGCGTCAGCCAGCCGACCGCCAGCGCCCGGATCAAGGGCATGGAGCGGCAGATCGGCGTCCCGCTGCTGGACCGCTCGCCCCGGGGCAGCCGGCCGACCGAGGCGGGCCGGCTGGTGGTCGAGTGGGCCCGGCAGGTGGTGGAGGCGGCGCAGGCGCTGGACGCCGGGATCGACGCGCTGCGCGAGCGGCGGGACGCCAAGCTGCGGGTGGTGGCCAGCCTGACCGTCGCCGAGTACCTGATGCCCGGCTGGCTGCTCGGCCTGGCCGAGGCCAGCCCGGGGACGGCGGTGACGCTGCGGACGGCGAACTCGGCGGAGGTCGCCGGGCACGTCCTGGCCGGGGACGCCGACCTCGGCTTCGTCGAGGGCCCGGCCACCCCGCCCGGGCTGGCCGGCACGGTGGTGGCAGCCGACCGGCTGGTGGTCGTGGTGGCGCCCGGCCACCCGTGGACGCGCCGCCGCGCCCCGCTGACCGGGGCCGAGCTGGCGGCCGTCCCGCTGGTGCTGCGTGAGCCCGGCTCGGGCACCCGGGAGGTGCTGGAGGCGGCCCTGCGGCCGTACGGGGGCCCGGCCCGGCCCCGGATGGAGCTGGCCTCGTCCACCGCGCTGAAGGCCGCGGCGATGACCGGGGCGGGGCCGGTCTGCCTGAGCGAGCTGGCGGTGCGGGAGGAGCTGGCCACCCGGCGGCTGGTCGAGGTGCCGCTGGCGGAGGAGCTGGACCTGCGGCGGCCGCTGCGCGCGGTCTGGCCGGCCGGGCAGCGGCCGAGCGGCCCGGCCCGGGAGCTGCTCGGGCTGACCAGGCTCTCCGGCGGGCGCCCGCCGGGACACCGGGGCGGAGGCCGGATCGAAAAAGGTTGAGCGGAATAGACTCAACTTAGTGCATGCTGTACGTAGCAGTGCGGTCGAGGCTCCAGGCACTCGGCCGTGTGCGGTGGTACGCGGTACCCGGCAGCAGTGAAGGACGACGAGGGAGGCCCCCCAGCAGTGGACGCCAGCAAGTTCACCACCAAGACGCAGGACGCCCTGTCCGCCGCGATCCGGCAGGCAGGCACGGCCGGCAACCCGGACGTCAGGCCGGTGCACATCCTGATCGCCCTGCTGGAGCAGCCCGAGGGCATCGCCCGGCCCCTGCTGGAGGCGGTCGGGGCCGACGTCGCCCGGATCGACACCGAGGCCCGCCGCCAGGCGGCCGCGCTGCCCAGCGCGATGGGTTCGACGGTCGCCGCGCCGCAGCTCGCCCGGGACACCGTCGCGGTGCTCACCGAGGCCGGCCGGCGCGCGAACGACCTGGACGACCAGTACGTCTCCACCGAGCACCTGATGGTCGGCCTGGCCGCCGAGGGCGGGCAGGTGGCCGAGCTGCTGGTGCAGCAGGGCGCCACGCCGAAGGCGCTGCTGGCCGCGTTCAAGGACGTCCGCGGCAGCGGCCGGGCCACCTCGCCGGACCCGGAGGGCACCTACAAGGCGCTGGAGAAGTACGGCACCGACCTCACCCAGGCCGCCCGGGACGGCAAGCTCGACCCGGTGATCGGCCGCGACCACGAGATCCGCCGGGTGGTCCAGGTGCTCTCCCGCCGGACCAAGAACAACCCGGTGCTGATCGGCGAGCCCGGTGTCGGCAAGACCGCCGTGGTCGAGGGCCTGGCCCAGCGCATCGTGGCCGGCGACGTGCCGGAGTCGCTGCGCGGCAAGCGGCTGGTCGCGCTGGACCTCGGCGCGATGGTCGCGGGCGCCAAGTTCCGCGGCGAGTTCGAGGAGCGGCTGAAGGCCGTCCTGAACGACATCAAGGCCTCCGACGGCCAGGTCGTCACCTTCATCGACGAGCTGCACACCATGGTCGGCGCGGGCGCCGGCGGCGACTCCGCGATGGACGCGGGCAACATGCTCAAGCCGATGCTGGCCCGCGGCGAGCTGCGGATGGTCGGCGCCACCACGCTGGACGAGTACCGCGAGCGGATCGAGAAGGACCCGGCCCTGGAGCGCCGCTTCCAGCAGGTGCTGGTCGGCGAGCCCAGCGTGGAGGACTCGATCGCCATCCTGCGCGGCCTCAAGGGCCGGTACGAGGCGCACCACAAGGTGCAGATCTCGGACGCCGCCCTGGTCGCCGCGGCCACCCTGTCCAACCGCTACATCACCTCCCGCTTCCTGCCCGACAAGGCGATCGACCTGGTCGACGAGGCGGCCTCCCGGCTGCGGATGGAGATCGACTCCTCCCCGGTCGAGATCGACGAACTCCAGCGCGCCGTGGACCGGTTGCGGATGGAGGAGCTGGCCCTGGACAAGGAGTCGGACCCGGCCTCGGTGGACCGGCTGGCCCGGCTGCGGCGCGATCTCGCCGACAAGAACGAGCAGTTGAGCGTGCTGACGGCGCGCTGGGAGCAGGAGAAGAAGAGCCTCAACCGGGTCGGCGAGCTCAAGGAGCGGCTGGACGACCTGCACGGCGCGCTCGAACGCGCCCAGCGCGACGGTGACTTCGAGCGGGCGTCCAAGCTGATGTACGCCGAGATCCCGGCCGCCGAGAAGGAGCTCACCGACGCCCAGGAGCGGGCGGCGGGCGAGGACACCTCCGCCTCGATGGTCAAGGAGGAGGTCGGCCCGGACGACGTGGCCGACGTGGTCGCCTCCTGGACGGGCATCCCGGCGGGCCGGCTGCTGGAGGGCGAGAGCGCCAAACTCCTGCGCATGGAGGACGAGTTGGGCCGACGCCTGATCGGCCAGCGGGAGGCCGTGCAGGCCGTCTCGGACGCGGTGCGGCGCACCCGCTCCGGCATCGCCGACCCGGACCGCCCGACCGGCTCCTTCCTCTTCCTCGGCCCGACCGGCGTCGGCAAGACCGAACTCGCCAAGGCCCTGGCCGACTTCCTGTTCGACGACGAGCGGGCGATGGTCCGGATCGACATGAGCGAGTACGGCGAGAAGCACTCGGTCTCCCGACTGGTCGGCGCCCCGCCCGGGTACGTCGGCTACGAGGAGGGCGGCCAGCTCACCGAGGCGGTCCGCCGCCGCCCGTACAGCGTGGTGCTGCTGGACGAGGTGGAGAAGGCGCACCCGGAGGTCTTCGACGTCCTGCTCCAGGTGCTGGACGACGGGCGGCTCACCGACGGCCAGGGCCGCACGGTGGACTTCCGCAACGCCATCCTGATCCTCACCTCCAACCTGGGCAGCCAGTACCTCGTGGACCCGGCCACCCCGGAGGCGGAGAAGCGGGAGCTGGTGCTGGGCGCCGTCCGGGCCGCGTTCAAGCCGGAGTTCCTCAACCGGCTGGACGACATCGTGGTCTTCGAGCCGCTGGGCACCGGCGAGCTGAGCCGGATCGTCGACCTCCAGGTGGCCCGGCTGGGCGAGCGGCTGCGGGAGCGGCGGCTCACCCTGGAGGTCTCCGAGGCCGCCCGCGACTGGCTGGCGCTCACCGGCTACGACCCGGCGTACGGCGCCCGGCCGCTGCGCCGGCTGGTGCAGTCCGCGATCGGCGACCAGCTGGCCCGGGCGATCCTGTCCGGCGCGGTGCACGACGGGGACACCGTCGTGGTCGAGCTGGACGAGTCGGGCGACCGCCTCACCGTCCGCGGCCGGGGGCCGCTGGAGAAGTAGCGCCGCCGGGCGTCCGGCGCACGGGCCGCTCCCTCCGCTCCGGCGGCGGGGGCGGCCCGTTCCGCTCCCCCCGCCCGTTCCTGTTCCCCCCTCAGTTCCGGACGGTCCGTCGCGGGCCTACCGGCGCGCCGGGCCCGCCTCCCCTCCCGCGCACCCTCCGTGACCGCCGCGCCGTCCACCCCCGTTCGACCGTGCCGGACGGCGCCGGACGACGCCCCGGAGAACACCCGACGAAGATCGACGCACCCCTCGGGTGCCCCTGTGAGCGGAGCCCCGAATGAGGCAGGATGGGAGGTGGAAAGGGCGGCCTCTCATTGCCGGCCACCACGTGCACTGAGGAAGAGGACCCCCATGAGCATCGACCCGTCGTCCATCCCGTCCTTCGGCGTCCCCCAGGGCGGCCAGCCCGGCGGCCAGGGCGGGCGGCCGGCCGGCCCGCCGCCGATCGTCGTCCCGGACCAGAGCCTGGTCGCCCAGCTGCTGGACCAGATGCAGCTCAAGCACGTCGTGGACGAGGAGGGCGACCTCACCGCGCCCTGGGAGGGCTTCCGCGTCTACTACATGTTCCGCGGCGAGCAGAAGGAGCTCTTCGCGGTGCGCGCCTTCTACGACCGCGCGTACCCGCTGGAGAAGAAGGGCGAGATCCTCGACCTGATCGACGAGTGGAACCGCGAGACCCTCTGGCCGAAGGTCTACACCCACACCCACGAGGACGGCGTGGTCCGCCTGATCGGCGAGGCCCAGATGATCATCGGCGCCGGCGTCAACCTGGACTACTTCGTCACCACCACCGCCAACTGGACCCAGGCCTCGGTCGGCTTCGAGCAGTGGATCGTCGAGCGCCTCGGCCTCCAGAACGAGATCGAGGGCGAGGACGGCGAGGGCACCGAGGGCACCGAGGGCACCGACGAGGCCTGATCCCGTCGCCCCACCCCGGCCCGTCCCGGCCCGCCGGCGCCTCCACGCGCTGGCGGGCCGTTCTTGTCCCCGGCTCCCGGCTGTCCCAGGATGGCCCTGACGACGAGCCGTGAGGGAGCCACCGATGGGTACCAGGCCACTGCTGAACCGCCGACTGGACGGGATGGGCACGACGGTCTTCGCCGAGATGTCCGCGCTGGCCACGGCCACCGGCTCGATCAACCTCGGCCAGGGCTTCCCGGACACCGACGGGCCCGAGGAGGTCCGCGAGGCGGCCGTACGGGCCCTGCGCGAGGGCCGCGGCAACCAGTACCCGCCCGGCCCCGGCATCCCGGAGCTGCGCACCGCGATCGCCGAGCACCAGCGGCGCTTCCACGGGCTCTCGTACGACCCGGACACCGAGGTGCTGGTCACCGCCGGTGCCACCGAGGCCATCGCCGCCGCCCTGCTGGCCCTGCTGGAGCCCGGCGACGAGGTGATCGCCCTCGAACCGTTCTACGACTCCTACGCGGCCTGCATCGCGATGGCCGGCGCGGTCCGCGTGCCCCTCACCCTGCGCGCGCCCGACTTCCGCCCCGACCTGGACGAGCTGCGCGCGCTGATCACCCCGCGCACCCGGCTGCTGCTGATCAACACCCCGCACAACCCCACCGGCACCGTCCTCACCGCCGAGGAACTCGCCGCCGTCGCCGCGCTCGCCGTCGAGCACGACCTGCTGGTCGTCACCGACGAGGTCTACGAGCACCTCGTCTTCGGCGCCACCCACCACCCGCTCGCCGCCCTGCCCGGCATGCGCGAGCGCACCGTCTCCATCTCCTCGGCCGGCAAGACCTTCTCCTTCACCGGCTGGAAGGTCGGCTGGGTCACCGCGAGCCCGGCCCTGGTCTCGGCCGTGCGCACCGCGAAGCAGTACCTCACCTACGTCAGCGCCGGCCCGTTCCAGTACGCCGTCGCCGAGGCCCTGCGGCTGCCCGACGGCTACTTCGACAGCCTCCGCGCCGACCTGCTCCGCAAGCGGGACCTGCTGGTCGACGGCCTCACCGCGGCCGGCTTCCGGGCCTTCACCCCCGAGGGCACGTACTTCGTCACCACCGACATCACCCCGCTCGGCGAGAAGGACGGCGTCGAGTTCTGCCGTGCCCTGCCCGGCCGGTGCGGCGTCGTCGCCATCCCGAACGCGGTGTTCTACGACGACGCGGAGGCCGGCCGTAGCCTGGTCCGCTTCACTTTCTGCAAAAAGGACGAGGTCCTCCAGGAGGCCGTGACCCGCCTGCAGCGCCTGTGATCGGCCGCACGCCCCCTCTCGCGCCCTTCGAACAGGGATGCCCGTGATCCGACACCAGTGCTGATGGATCATCAACTCCCTTGATCAGGACGCCTGTTTAGTGTCACGGTGGCTTTCCGACCGCCCCTCCGGCACTCCCCCGCCGACCTCCGCGCCCCGCGTTCGGAGGGCGGCGGTGCGTGATGCACCCGGACAGCGCACACCCGGCGCACACGGCGCACGATCCGGTGACAGGGGCGCGCGCTGTGCAGAGTCGCACATGGGCTCGATCAGAGCCGGGAAGCAGATGTGCTCGAAACGGTGAATGCTTGACAAAGTTGGGTAAATCACCGGCGGACCCGACGTATTCGTGCTTCTCTGCTGCTGAATCTCCAGCCGGAATCCTTCCTTCCACGGTCGGCCGCGCCCAGGGCCGGACAGCCACGAACAGCCTCGCCATCGCCTAGGCCTACTCGATGCTGCTCGGCGGGCGCGCACGGAGCTGAAACGCGGAGCCGAGCATGCTCACCACACTGCAGACCTCCTACACGGACACCCGCGCCGGTGACCTCGCCTGGTGCCTCGGCGGCGAACCGCTGCCCGCTCTCGCCGTCCGCGACCTGAGACTCGACGGATCCGGCCGCCCGGGCACGCCCGGCACCCTCCAGCTGCGCCTGCTGGGCGCCTCCCACCAGGTGGTGATCGACGCGGGCCCCGGCCGCTGTCTGGAGACCGTCGCCTGTCTGCCCGGCCGCCGCACCCCGCTGCCGGCCCGGGTGGCCAAGCAGATCGGCGGCTGGGAGTACGAGTTCGCCGCCCGGATCGAGCTGCTGCCGCCGCACGACTTCGCCGCCCGCGCCCAGGAGCTGCTGGCCCTGGTCGAGGGGCACCCGCGGGGCCTGGCCGGGGTCTTCCCGGGCGACCCGAGCGCCTTCACCGCGCTGGTCACCCAGGGCGGCGCGGACCGGCTGCTCTGGCGCACCTGGCACGCCTACCCGCAGGAGGGGCAGCTGGTCTGCACCCGCTCCTCGCTGGTGGTGTCCGGGGAATGACCCCCCGAAGCCCGGACCGGCGCACCGATCCGGCCGGAGGCCGCCCGGGACAGTCCTGCGAATCGTACGCAGGAACGGTTCGTCAATTCGACGACGTCCACTGTCCGCCGGATGGGCGCAGCCATCCGTCCCGCACGTCCCCTAGCGTTTGTTCGTGATCAACCATCCGGCCGGTCCGCCCGCACGCCCGCGAGTGGACCTCGACGACGGCACCCCGCTCCGGCCCCGGCAAGGCCCCGCCCCACTCCTGCCCGTCCGCCGTCGCTCCCGGCTGCGCTCCCGCCCCCGGCTCGCCCGCCTGACCGTCCTGCTGGCCGCGTTCGTCTGCGCGGCCTGCGGACTCGTCTACGAGCTCGAACTCGTGGCGCTCGGCGACTACCTGCTCGGGGACACGGTCACCCAAACCTCCGTCGTGCTCTCCGTCATGGTGTTCGCGATGGGCCTCGGCTCCCTGCTCGCCAAGCGGCTCACCGGCCGGCCCGCCACCGCCTTCGCCCTGGTCGAGTGCGCGCTCGCGCTCACCGGCGGACTCTCCGTCCTCGCGCTCTACTCCTGCTGGGCCTGGATCGGCCGCTACCAGGCCGCCATGGTCGGCCTCACCTGCCTGATCGGCATCCTGATCGGCGCCGAGATCCCGCTGCTGATGACCCTCATCCAACGGATCCGGCGCGAGGACGCCGGGCGGGCCGTCGCCGACCTGTTCGCCGCCGACTACGTGGGCGCGCTGATCGGCGGCCTCGCCTTCCCGTTCCTGATCCTGCCCACGCTCGGCCCGGGCGACGGCGCCCTGCTCACCGGCGCCGTCAACGCCGTCGCGGGCGGGGCCGTGGTGCTCTGGCTGTTCCGCGAGGAACCCGCCCCCCGGATACGACGGCTGCTCTGGGGCGGCTGCCTGCTGGTCCTCGGCCTGCTCGCGGCGGCCGCGGCCGGCTCCGAGGCCGTCGAGCGCGCCGCGCGGCACGCCCTGTACGGCGACCAGGTCCGCTTCGCGACCCGCAGCCGTACCCAGGAGATCGTGCTCACCGGCCCCGCCGAGGGCCCGCTCCGGCTCTACCTGGACGGCCGGCTCGCGGTCTGCGGGCCCGACGAGTACCGGGGCAGCGAAGGCCTGGTCCACCCCGCCATGGCGGCCGGCCCGGACGCCCGGGTCCTGCTGCTCGGCGGCGGCGACGGGCTCGCCCTGCGGGAGGTGCTGCGGCACCGGGGCGTGCGCACCGTCCGGCTGGTCGACGCCGACCCCGCCCTCCTCCGGCTCGCCCGCACCGACCCCGGGCTCGCCGCCCTCGGCGACCACGCGCTGGACGACCCCCGGGTCCGCGCCACCGCGGCCGACCCGATGGCCTGGCTGCGCGGCGCGGACGCCGCCGGCGGGGACGGGCCGTACGACGTGGTGCTCGCCGACCTGCCGGCGCCGGCCGACGGCGGGCCGGTCAAGTTCCACTCCCAGGAGTTCTACGGCCTCGCCACCCGGCTGCTCTCCCCCGGCGGCCGGATCGCGGTCCGCGCCGGGAGCGACCCGGGCGGGCCGGGCGGACTGGACGGGCCGGACGGGCTGGACGGCCTCTGGCAGATCGAGTCCGGCCTGCGGACGACGGGCCTGCGGACCGCCCCGTACGCCGTCCCCGGCAGCGCCACCGCCGGGTGCCGCCCGGGCCCGCCGGACGGCGCCGAGACCTTCCTCCTCGCCGCCGCCACCCCGCCCCCGCTCACCCTGGCGCCCGACGCCCCACCGCCCCGCGCCCTCACCCCGGACACCCTCCGCACCACGACCACCCGCCTCACCGCCCTCCGCCCCACCCACCCCCCAGCCGCCCTCACCCTCCTCGGCCCCCGCTGAGCCCACGGCGGGGGCCCGCCGTGGCCGGTCGGGGCACGGCCTCATCTCCTCGCCCTCCGCTCAGGCCGCACGTCGGCCAGTCGCGGAGCCGGAAGCCGGGCCTCGCGCAGGAAGTCGATCCGGCCGACTTCCTGCGCGCGGGCCGAACGATGCCGCCGCCGAACGACCAGCCCGAAGCAGAACCGCCCTCACCCTCCTCGGCCCCGCTTCCGCCGCAAGACGGCCGGCCGGGTAGCGGGCAGCCCCCTGCACAGGAAGTCGACCCGGCCGACTTTCCACGCAAGGAACCGCACAGCGCCGCCCTCACCGTGCTCGGCCCCGCTGAGACCCCAGGAGGCGGCCGGTCGGCGAGCGGGCGAGGCCCTGCACAGGAAGTCGGACCGGCCGACTTCCTGCGCGAGGGGCCGAGCGATGCCTCTCCGCATGAACGGCCCGAAGCAGCGGCCGGGCGGAGAGCAACGGGCTGCCGGACACCGTGGGAGTTGTGAAGGGTTCCTGCGAGCAACACAGGGCACCCGGCCCGTGCCCACGCACAGGAAGTCGGCCTGGTCGACTTCCTGTGCGGAGCGGCAGGCCGAGGCAGCAACGAGGACCGAGCAGAACGGGCTGCCGGGCATGGCAGGGCCGGTGCAGGGGCGGCACTCCGGGCGAGCGGGCGAGGCCCCGGCGCAGGAAGTCGGACCGGCCGACTTCCTGCGCGAGGGGCCGAGCGATGCCTCTCCGCGCGAACGGCCCGAAGCGGCGACGAGGAGTGCGAGGAACCGGCCGAGCCGCCCTGCGCCCGGCCGGCTTCCGGTGCGGAGCGGGAGGGGCTGCCGGGCTCCGTAGGTGGTGGGGGGTACAGGCGGGGCGGGGAAAATCTGGTGGTGGTGGGTAGGGACCGTGCGGGGCCCAGTCGGTAGGCTCCGTGACATGGAGCATGAGGTTGTCGTCCCGATGTCCGCCGAGCTGGTGCGGCAGGCCTTGCAGGATCCGGCGCTGCTGGCCCGGAGTGTGCCGGGGCTGAGCACCGAGCCGGCCGCGGTCGGGGCCGGTGCGGCCGAGGAGATCGGCGGCCGGCTCAAGCTGCGGATCGGCGGCTCCACGATCACGTACAAGGGCGTGCTGTCGCTGATCGAGGGCCGGGAGGGCGTGCTGACCGTGCTCGCCGAGGGCGAGGAGGCCCGCGGCAGCGGCGAGGTGACCGCCACCGTCCGGGTCAGCGTCGCGGACGGCGCCGAGGACGGCACCGCGGCGATCCGCTTCACCGGCGACCTGAGCGCCACCGGCCGGCTGACCGAGTTCGACGAGGAGACCCTCGACGCCACCGGCCGCCGCCTGCTGGACCGGTTCGCCGCCGCGCTGGTCGCCCCCGAGGGCGAGCAGCCGCAGGACCAGGAGCAGGACCAGGAGGACGCCGAGCCGGCCGAGTCCGCCGCCACCGGGACCGACGCCGGTGTGGTCTTCATCGAGGACCGCCAGGACCGGCCCGGCGACGACCTGGACGACGACCTCTCCGACCTGATCGCCTTCTCCGACGCCGACGCCGAGCGCTTCGGCCTGCCCATCGGCTCCGCCGACGACGAGGACGAGGACGACGACGTCGAGGGAGCGGGCGAGGACGGCTCCGCCGAGCAGGACGGCGTCGCCGAGGAGCTCCCCGCCGAGCCGCTCTTCGCGTACGAGGAGGAGCCCGCGCTCACCGGCCCGGTGCGCCGCAGCATCGTCGGCCGGTCCGCCGAGGAGGTGGACCACGCCCCGCCGCGCGGCCCGTACGCGCCGGCGCTGCCGGCCCGCAGCGCCCGGGCCCGGGCGGCGTCCCGCTGGGGCGGCGAGGCCGGCGGCATCGTGGTGCCGGGCACCGGCGGCCGCAGCGCGGTGCCGTGGGTGATCGGCGGCTCGGTGGCCCTGCTGGGCGGTGCGGTGGTGCTGGTCAGGGCGCTGCGCCGACGCTGAGCCCGGGGCGCCGGGCCGACGCCCAGGCCCGAGGGCCTGTCTTCACACTCGCGTCTGCGGGGCGCCGCCGGGGCACGCACCTCGCCGCGTTGTCGTCGGTCGCCAATGCTCCGCAGTGGCTCCCTCCTCCGCCTTGCGATGCACGCACCCCAACGCCGCC
>NZ_JBEXJK010000197.1:0-14889 GCF_040609095.1 Kitasatospora sp. NPDC004799 | reverse complement strand
GCCCGGGACGGCGCGGCGGGCTCGGCGCCCTGCTCCGGGGAGGTCTCCGCGGGCTGCTCGGGCTGCTCGGGGACGGGCGCGGGCGCCGGCGCGGCCTCCTCGATGTGCACGTAGCCGTCCGCCGAGTACTCCGCACCCGCCGGGACGTACAGCCCCTCCCCGGCCGGCTGCTGCGCCGCCGCGTACGGCCCGTACGGCTGGTGCTGCGCGTGGTCCTGGTACGGCGGCGGATAGGGCTGGTACAGGCCCTGCTCGCCGTACTGGCCCTGGACGTAGCCGGTCCGGTCGTACCCGCTCTGCTCGTACCCGTTCCGGTCATAACCGCTCCGGTCGTAACCGGCCTGGTCGTAACCGCTCTGGTCGTAACCGGCCTGGTCGTAACCGGTGTGCCCGTACCCGCCCTGGCCGGCCTGCGGCTGCTGCTGCTGCCCGTACCCGGCCGGGTCGTAGCCCGGCTGCGGGTGCGGCTGCCACGGCGACGGCTGCTCCGGCGTCCACTGCTGCTCGGGGTACCCGCCGTTCGGCCGGTCCGCCGGGCCCTGGGGCGGCCACGGCTGCTGGGCGTGGGCGTCTCCGAAGGGCTCCTGCGCCATCCGTTCCGTCCCTCCGAGCCGCCTGCCTGCCGATGCGGCAGTCAGCATCTCACGCCCGCCCGGAGTTGCGGCCCGGGCCCTCACCCGGACGGTCCCGGGCGGCCCGGTGGCACGGCGTCAGGTCGCCGACTCGGCGCGCAGGGCCTCGTCGATCCGGGTGGCGAGGCCGAAGTCCAGCCCGGTGAGGCCGCCGGCGCTGTGGGTGGACAGGACGAAGCGCAGGGTGCGCCAGCGGATGTCGATGTCGGGGTGGTGGTCGAGCGCCTCGGCCTGCTCGGCGACGGCGACGACCACCCGGATCGCGGCCGGGAAGTCCGGGGCGTCGGCGGTGCGGGCGATGGCGTCGCCCTCCCGCCGCCACTGCGGCAGCGCCGCCAGGGCCGCCGTGATCTCGTCCTCGTCCAGCCGTGCCCTGCTGCTCATCGCCGCGCTCCTGGTGGGTCGTCGGTTCGGGGTACCGGAGTTCCGGGAGGCCCGGAGGGTTCCGGTGTCAGGCGGCCTTCCGGCGCGGACGGACCACCAGGTCGCCGCCGCAGTTGGGGCAGGTGGCGGCCATGGCCTCGGTGCAGTCCGGGCAGAAGGTGCACTCGTAGGAACATATCGAGGCGCGGCCGTCCGCGGTCAGCGACACCGCGCAGCGCTCGCAGCTCTCACGCATCTCCAGGGCCATGGCGTACTCCTCCGACCGGCATCCGGTCCGACGTTCGGTCAACTCAGCAGCAGTTTGGTGACGGCCACCAGGCCGACCACCACGATGACACCGCGCAGCGCGGTCGGCGGCAGGCGCCGGCCGACCTTGGCCCCGAGCAGGCCTCCGACCAGCGAGCCCACCGCGATCAGACCGGCGGCGGCCCAGTTCACGGTCGAGGTGAAGAGGAAGAAGAGCGCGGCGACCGCGTTGACGATCATCGCCAGGGCGTTCTTCACCGCGTTGATCCGCTGGAGGTCCTCCTGGAGCAGCATGCCCATCAGCGCCATCAGCAGCACGCCCTGGGCGGCGCCGAAGTAGCCGCCGTAGATGCCGGTCAGGAACACCCCGAACAGCAGCACCGGGCTGCCGTCCGGGTCGCCGTCGGGGCGGCGGCGGGCGGCGACCGCCTTGGCCACCCGGGGCTGGACCACCACCAGCACGAGCGCGAGCAGGATCAGCGCCGGGACGATCGCGTCGAAGGCCCCGCTCGGCAGCTCGATCAGCAGCAGCGCGCCGAGCAGCCCGCCGAGCAGTGAGGCGGTGCCCAGGCGCAGCACCCGGCGGCCCTGGTCGGCCAGTTCGCGGCGGTAGCCGATCACCCCGCTGAGCGAGCCGGGGACCAGGCCGAAGGCGTTGGAGACGTTGGCGGTGACCGGCGGGATGCCCACGGCGAGCAGGACCGGGAAGGTGATCAGGGTGCCGGACCCGACGATCACGTTGATCATCCCGGCGCCGAGGCCGGCCACCAGGACGGCGATCGACTCCCAGAGCGTCATGGGTCACCTTTCCTCTCGGTCCTGTCCGAGGGGATCATGCCGGACGCCCGGCGGGCCGACCAGACCCTCCCACGATTCGGGACGCACGCCACAGCGCCGGGTACCCGCGCGCCGGCGCCGCGAACGGCCGAGGGCCCGTCACCTCCTCGGCGACGGGCCCTCGGCACTGCACGGTTCGACCGGTCACTCCGGGTCGATCTTCGGGTACTCCCGCGCCGGGTCGACCCGGGGACGGGCGGCGCCCTTCTCGGTGTCCACCGGCCGCGGGCCGGACGCCGGGTCCAGCGGGACCTGGGTGGCCGCCGGGGCCGCCTGCGGGACGCTGGGCGCCGCGACCGCGCCGCCGTTCACCCCGCCGTTGCCGGTCAGGCCGGTGAAGGCGCCGCCGAGGCCCTTGAGCGCGTCGCCGACCTCGCTGGGGATGATCCAGAGCTTGTTGGAGTCGCCCTTGGCCAGCTCGGGCAGGGTCTGGAGGTACTGGTAGGCGAGCAGCTTCTGGTCGGCGTCGCCGTCGTGGATGGCCTCGAAGACCGTCCGGATCGCGGCCGCCTCACCGTCCGCGCGCAGGACCGCGGCCTGCGCCTCACCCTCGGCCTTGAGCACCTCGGCCTGCTTCTCACCCTCGGCCTTGAGGATCTGGGCCTGGCGCTGGCCCTCGGCGGTGAGGATCGCGGCGCGCTTGTCCCGGTCGGCGCGCATCTGCTTCTCCATCGAGTCCTGGATGGAGGTCGGCGGCTCGATCGCCTTCAGCTCGACCCGGTTGACCCGGATGCCCCACTTGCCGGTGGCCTCGTCCAGGACGCCGCGCAGGCCGGCGTTGATGACCTCGCGCGAGGTCAGGGTGGACTCCAGGTCCATCGAGCCGATGATGTTGCGCAGGGTGGTGACGGTCAGCTGCTCGATCGCCTGGATGTAGCTGGCGACCTCGTACGTCGCGGCGCGGGGGTCGGTCACCTGGTAGTAGATGACGGTGTCGATGTTGACGACCAGGTTGTCCTGGGTGATCACCGGCTGCGGCGGGAACGGCACGACCTGCTCGCGCAGGTCGATCCGGTTGCGGACCCGGTCGATGAACGGGACGACGATGTTCAGGCCTGCGTTGAGCGTCCGGGTGTAGCGGCCGAAGCGCTCCACGATCGCGGCGCTGGCCTGCGGGATGACCTGGATCGTCTTGATCAGCGCGATGAAGGCCACCACGACCAGGACGACCAAAACGATAAGGACGGGTTCCACGGACTCTCCCCTAGACGACCAGGGCGGTCGCGCCCTGGATTTCGACGACGTCGACCTGCTGCCCCGGCTGGTACACCTGGCCCGGGTGGAGCGCACGGGCCGACCAGATCTCGCCGTTCAGCTTGATCCTCCCGCCCTCCCCGTCGACGGTTTCCGCGACGACCGCGGTGGCGCCCTGGAGCGCCTCGATGCCCATCTTGACCTGCGGGCCCTTCTGGAGCTGCCGTTTGGTGATCGGGCGGACGAAGGCCACCATCGCGACCGAGACGACGACGAAGGTCACGGTCTCCAGGACCACTCCCCCGCCCAGCCCGGCCACGCCGGCGGCGGCCAGCGCCCCGACCGCGAACATGGCGAACTCCGGCACCGCGGTGAGTACCAGCGGTATGCCGAGCCCTGCGGCGGCCAGGAGCCACCAGATCCAGTTCTCCACACGTCCATCCTAGGGAGCGAAGGCTTTCGAAGCGGACAGTTCCCGCAGGTCGAGGGGCGGAAACCGGTCGCGCGTGCGACCGGTTCCCGACGGCCTTCCGGATGGGCGGTGCGAACGGTGCTGACGGGCGGACGGGGCCTCAGCCCAGCGGCAGGCCCTGGGCCGACCAGCGGTCCCCGTGCCGCTCCAGGGTGAGCGGCAGGCCGAAGCACTTGGAGAGGTTGCGGGCGGTCAGCTCGGTGTCGATCGGGCCGGCCGTGAGCACCTTCCCCTGACGGATCATCAGGACGTGGGTGAAGCCCGGCGCGATCTCCTCGACGTGGTGGGTGACCATCGCCATCGCCGGGGCGAACTCGTCCTGGGCGAGCGCGCCGAGCCGGCGGACCAGGTCCTCGCGGCCGCCGAGGTCCAGGCCGGCCGCGGGCTCGTCGAGCAGCAGCAGCTCGGGGTCGGTCATCAGGGCGCGGGCGATCAGGGTGCGCTTGCGCTCGCCCTCGGAGAGGGTGCCGAACTTGCGGTCGGTGAGGTTGGCCATGCCGAGCCGGTCGAGCAGGGCGAGGGCCCGGCCCTCGTCCGACTGCTCGTAGGTCTCCTGCCAGCTGACCGTCATGCCGTACGCGGCGGTCAGCACGGTCTGCAGCACCGTCTGCTCGGCCGGCAGCTTGTCGAACATCGCGGCGCCGGCCAGGCCGATCCGGGACCGCAGCTCGAAGACGTCGATCTCGCCGAGCTTCTCGCCCAGCACCGTGACCTTGCCCGAGGTCGGGAACAGGTACGAGGAGGCGATCTGCAGCAGCGTGGTCTTGCCGGCGCCGTTCGGGCCCAGGATGACCCAACGCTCGCCCTCGGAGATGGACCACGAGACCTGGTCGACCAGCGCGCGCCCCTCCCGGACCACGGATACGTCCACCAGCTCCAGCACGTCGCTCATGCCTATGCCTTCCCCAAAAAACAAGATTCTCGGCCGTCGGTGCGGGCGGCGAGCCTACTCCGGCAGCCGGTGGGCACGGAGTGGGTGCGCCGCACACGCATGGGCAAACCTACGCCACGCGGATGACCGCCGATTCCGTAGGCTGGCCGGATGCTCGTGACTCCTGCCGACAATCCGTACGAAGAGCCCCGTTCGGGGCGGCTCACCGCCTGGGGCAGCGCCCTGCTGGCGGGCCTGGTGCCGCCGGACGACGCCGCCGCGGCCGTCCTGGGCGCGGACGAGGTCCACCGGGTCACCGGGCTGCCCGGCGACGGGCCCGAGGACCGGCACGGGCTGACCTGGGCGCTGGGGCGGCTGCGGGTGCTCGGCGTACGGGGCCTGCGGCTCGCGCTGCCCTCGGCCGGGCACCCGCTCGGGCTGACCGGCCCGAAGGACTTCAACGAGCGGGCCATGGGGGCGGGCGAGGCCGTCCTGGCCGTGGGCGCACCGCTCGGGCTGGTCCCCGAGGTGGAGGTGTACGGCCCGGTCGGCGACCGCTCGGCCACCGTGCTGTGGCGCTGCGCCGAGGTCGACGACGCCCCGCCGGCGGACGTGCCCTCGCTCCACGAGGCCGAGCGCGAGCTGGCGGACGGGCTGCGGGAGGCGACCGTGCTGCTCACCCGCCTCGAC
The DNA here is from genome assembly GCF_040609095.1 of Kitasatospora sp. NPDC004799. NCBI lineage: Bacteria > Bacillati > Actinomycetota > Actinomycetes > Kitasatosporales > Streptomycetaceae > Kitasatospora > Kitasatospora sp. NPDC004799. The sequence continues at coordinate 9,563 of NZ_JBEXJK010000197.1, read as the reverse complement.
GTGGCGGGTGCCGGGCCCGAGGCCCTGCGCGCCCTCGAGGCCTACCGCCGCCGCGGCCACAGCGAGCTGCTCGCCCCCGGCTACCCGCCCCGGGCCGTCCGGGTCCTGGAGTCGGCCCGCCAGGTGTCCGCCCTGCTCGCCATCGCCTCCGGCGGGCACGGCGCCGCCGTCAGCGCCTCGGAGATGGCGGCCCGCCAGTCCGTCCTGGCCCCGCTGCGGCGCACCGCCCGGCGCGCCCAGGTGGCCGCCTACAACGCCCTCGTCGACGAGCGGGACGACCGCTGAGCAGCCCGACTACGCGTCCTCGCGGGTCTCGCCGTGGCGGACGGCCCAGAGTGCCGCCTGGGTGCGGTCGGCCAGGTCCAGCTTCATGAGGATGTTGGACACGTGGGTCTTCACCGTCTTCTCCGAGAGGTGGAGGCTGCGGGCGATCTCCCGGTTGGAGCGGCCGTCGGCGATGTGGCCGAGCACCTCGCGCTCGCGCTCCGTGAGCGTGCCGCCGCGGCCCTGCGGGGCTCGCGGGCTGTCGTCGGAGAGCAGGGCCTCGGCTAGTTCGGGCTGGAGCAGGACGTGCCCGGCGTGCACCGACCGGATCGCCCCGGCCAGTGCCTCCGGGTCCACGTCCTTGTAGACGTACCCGGCGGCACCGGCCCGCAGCGCGGGGACCATCGTGCGGTGCTCGGTGAAGCTGGTGACGATCAGGATCCGGGCCCGGCTGCCCTCGCCCTTGAGCGTGCGCAGCGCCTCGATGCCGTCGACGCCGGGCATCTTGAGGTCCATCAGGACGACGTCGGGGTCGAGTTCGCGGGCCCGTTCGACGCCCTCCGCCCCGTCGGCGGCCTCCCCGACCACCTCGATGTCGTCCTGGACCTCCAGGAAGGTGCGCAGCCCGCGCCGAACCACCTGGTGGTCGTCGACCAGCAGGACACGGATCGACGGTGTGCTCTCAGGCACCGGGGACCTCCATCTCGACGAGCGTCCCCCGGCCGGGGGCGGACTCCAGGGTGAGCGTGCCGCCGACGGCGGCCGCGCGGTCGCGCATCGAGGCCAGGCCGAGGTGGCGGCCGGCCCGACGGACGGACTCGGGGTCGAAGCCGCGCCCGTCGTCGCGCACCCGCAGCAGCGCTCCGCGGGCCGGCGTCCCGGCCAGCGTGACGGTGACCCGGCGGGCGCCGGAGTGGCGCAGCGCGTTGTGCAGCGCCTCCTGGGCGACCCTCAGCAGCGCGGCCTCCTGGGCGGGCGGCAGCGCCCGGACGCCGTCGGCGGCGAAGGCGACGTCGGCGGCGTGCGCCCGGTCGAGGAGCTGCACCTGGGAGGCGAGGGTGGCGCTGAGCCCGTCCTCGTCCAGGGCGGCGGGGCGCAGTTCCACGACGACGGCGCGCAGTTCGTCGGCCGCCTCGGCGGCCAGCCGGGCGACCTCGGCGAGTTCGGCGCGGGCCCGGGCCGGGTCGCGGTCGACGAGCTTGGCGGCCGCCTTGGCGGTGAGCCGCAGCGAGAAGAGCTTCTGTGACACGGCGTCGTGCAGGTCGTGGGCGATCCGGGCGCGCTCGCCGGCCAGGGTGAGTTCGCGGCTGCGCTCGTACAGCCGGGCGTTGGACAGGGCGAGGGCGGCGTGCGCGGCGAGGATCCGCAGCAGTTCCTCGTCGTGGTCGGTGAAGAGGCCGCCGCCGCGCTTGTTGGCGAGGAAGACGACGCCCATCACCTGCGGCTCGTCCTCGGCCGCGTCGGTGTCCAGGATCGGCATGCCCAGGAAGGCGTCCATGTCGGGGTGGGCCTCGGGCCAGCCCTCGAAGGCGGGTGCCTTGCGGACGTCGGCGAGCCGGATGGGGCCGGTCTCGTGCAGCATCGCGGCGAGCACGCCGTGCTGGCGGGGCAGCGGGCCGATCGCCCGCCACTGCTCGTCGGTGATGCCGTCGACCACGAACTGGGCGAAGCCGCCGTGGTCGTCGGGCACGCCCAGGGCCGCGTACTCGGCGCCGAGCAGGCCCCGGGCGGAGGCGGTGATGCGGCGCAGCACCTCCCGGACCTCCAGGTGCCGGCTCATCGCGAGCAGGGCCTGGCTGACGGTCTCGATCCCGGACAGGCACGATTCGCAGGCGGGCAGCGGGCCCCGGTGGGCCCGGTGGTCTCCGGTGGTGCTGGGCATACCGCCAAACTACCGCCGCCGCGGCGGCCGCCGCGTCCGTCCTCGGCCGCCCCGGGCCCGGGTCCGGGGACCTAGGACCTGTGGGCCGTCCGCACCGGGCAGCCGCCCGTGACAGCAAGCCGTCCGCGACGGAAAGGGGCGGCCCTCCCCGGTGGGAGAGCCGCCCCTCGGCGGAACCGGTCGCGCTGAAGGGTCAGCCCTTCTGCATGACCTCGGGCTCGTGCCGGCGCTGGAGCCGGGTCACGATGACGCCGATGACGACGGAGATGGCGATCAGCACGCCGGCGTCGATCGCCCACTGGGCGACGCTGTGCTTCCAGAGCGGGTCGTAGTTGGGGTTCTGGAAGTCCTTGTTCCAGGGGCCCATGAGCACGGACAGGTCGAGCGTGGTGGAGACGATGCCGGTGCCCCAGCGGGCCGGCATCAGCCAGGCGACCTGCTCCAGGCCGGGCTTGCTGAAGATCTGGAAGAGGCAGCCGGTGAAGACGACCTGGACGATGGCGAACATGACCAGCAGCGGCATGGTCTTCTCGGCGGTCTTCACCAGCGCGGAGATCATCAGGCCGAACATCATCGCGGCGAAGCTCAGCAGGATCATGCCGATGGTCATCTCGATGACCGGCAGGTTCTTGACGATCAGGCCGGTCTCGGGGAGCTTGCGCGGCAGGAAGCCGACGGCGGAGATGATGGCGCCCTGGATCACGCTGAAGAAGCCCAGCACGATGATCTTGGACATCATGTACGCCGAGCGGGAGAGCCCGGTGGCCCGTTCCCGTTCGTAGATCGCCCGTTCCTTGATCAGCTCGCGGACCGAGTTGGCCGCCCCGGAGAAGCAGGCGCCGATCGCCAGGATCAGCATGATCGTCGCGGCGCCGCTGTTGAGGTGGAGCTGGGTCTTGGGGTTGGGCGCGAGCCCCGGTTCGTTGGGGATCAGCACGCTGACCGCGCCGATGACCGCGGGCAGCAGCACCGACAGCGCCAGGAAGCCGCGGTCCGAGGCGAGGACCGCCATGTAGCGGCGCATCAGCGTCCACAGCTGCGAGCCCCAGCTCTGCGGCTTGGGCGGGCGGATCGCCTCCTGGGCGACCCGGGCGTGCTGCACCTCGCCGGACTCCACGTCGGGGGCGGAGTACTGCTGGTAGTGCACCGAGCCGCGGTAGCGGCCGGCCCAGTCGTGGTCCGGGTAGTTCTCGAAGGCCTGGAAGACGTCGGCCCAGGTCTCGTACCCGAAGAAGTGCAGCGCCTCGTCCGGCGGGCCGAAGTAGGCCACCGAGCCGCCCGGCGCCATCACCAGCAGCCGGTCGCAGAGCGCGAGTTCGGCCACCGAGTGGGTGACGACCAGGATGGTACGGCCGTCGTCGGCGAGGCCGCGCAGCATCTGCATGACCTCGCGGTCCATGCCCGGGTCGAGGCCCGAGGTGGGCTCGTCCAGGAAGATCAGCGAGGGCTTGGTGAGCAGCTCCAGGGCGACCGAGACGCGCTTCTGCTGGCCGCCGGAGAGCGCGGTGATCTTGTTGTCGGCGCGCTTGTCCAGGCGCAGCTCGTACAGCACCTCGTCGATCCGGGCCTCGCGCTCGCGCGCCTCGGTGTCGCCGGGGAAGCGCAGCCGGGCCGCGTACTTGAGGCCGGTGCGGACGGTGAGCTCCTTGTGCAGGATCTCCGACTGCGGCACCAGGCCGATGCGCGAGCGCAGTTCGGCGAACTGCTTGTACAGGTTGCGGCCGTCGTACAGGACGTCGCCGCGGTCGGCCGGGCGGTAGCCGGTGAGGGCGCGCAGCAGGGTCGACTTGCCGGAGCCGGACGGGCCGATGACCGCGACCAGGGACTTCTCCGGGACGCCGAAGCTGACGTCGTTGAGCAGGATCTTCTTGGCGCCCTTGTGCTCGACCTCGACGGTCAGGTGGCGGGCGGAGAAGGAGACCGCGCCGGTGTCGACGAACTCCTGCAGCTGGTCGCCGACCAGGACGAAGCCGGAGTGACCGACGGTCAGCCGGTCCTGCGGCCCCATCAGCTGGCGCTGGACGCGCTGGCCGTTGAGGAAGATGCCGTTGTGGCTGCCGAGGTCGACGATCTCGTAGCGGCCGTCCGGCAGTTGGCGCAGCTCGGCGTGGTGGCGGGAGACCTGGAGGTCGGACACCACGATGTCGTTGTCGAGCGCGCGGCCGATCCGGACGGTGCGCATCGCCGACGTCAGGTTGCGGATGACGGTCGGCTGCGGACCGCCGCCCCCGTGCTGCGGCGGGGCCGGGAAGCCCTGCTGCTCCGGGAAGCCGCCGTGCGGCTGCGGCTCCGGGAAACCGCCGTGCTGGGGCTGCTGCTGCGGGGCCGGCTGGGCCTGCGGCGGCGCGTACTGCTGCTGCGGGAACGGCGGCTGGGCCTGCGGCTGCCCGGGCCAGGCCTGCTGAGGCTGCTGGTACGGGTCGTGCTGCGGCCAGCCCTGCTGCGGGGCGGGCTGCTGGGGCGTGGGCACCGGGCCGCGGCTGGTGGCGGCCTCGTGCATCGGGGTGGCCTGCGGGGCCGCGGCGTGCGCGGGCGCGGAGAAGCCGAGCCGGGGGCCGTTCTCCGGGTTGCCCAGGTTGACCACGGCACCGGGGAACAGCTGGGCCTGCAGGGTGCGGGCGCCGGCCACGTACGTTCCGTTGGTGCTGCCGTGGTCGTCCAGCTGCCAACCGCTGCCGTTGAAGCTGATGGTCCCGTGCTGCCAGGAGACCCTGGCGTCGTCGAACGTGAAGTCCGACTGCGGGTTGCGCCCGATGGTGTAGGACCGCCCGGGCTCAAGAGTCCGCTGCTGTCCGTTGATCTCAATGACGAGTTGCGGCACTGCTCGCCTGCCCCGCTCTCTCGGTTCCCCCGAATTGTGCCCCCGGCCGGGGGTGCGCTGTTCCTGTGACTGACGGGGGGAATCATTCCAGCCCGTCGACCGTCGGTGAAAGTCGGCCCGGACGACTGTGACCAGCCTGCTACCAGGGCCCGGGCGGCGGCGTCCCGCGAGGTGGGACGGGTACCCGCGGGCCGTCCGGCGCCCGGTAGCGTGGGAGGCACCATGAACGCATCGCCCCTGGCCGCTGAGCCCCTCCCCGCCGCCCAGCACCGGACCGCGGACGAGCGCACCCTGCTCGTCAAGGTGTTCGGCAAGGACCGCCCCGGCATCACCGCCGGCCTCTTCGCGACGCTGGCCGGCTTCGGCGTCGACGTCATCGACATCGAGCAGGTCGTCACCCGTGGCCGCATCACGCTGTGCGCCCTGATCACCCCGCCCCCCGCACCCGGCGCCGAGGGCGGGCTGCGGGCCACCGTCCACCGCTGGGCCGACGAGCAGAAGCTCCAGGCCGAGATCCTCTCCGGCATCGGCGACAACCGGCCGCGCCGTGAGGGCCGTTCGCACGTCACGGTGCTCGGCAACCCGCTGACCGCCGCCGCCGTCTCCGCGCTCACCTCCCGGATCACCGCCTCGGGCGGCAACATCGACCGCGTCTTCCGGCTCGCGAAGTACCCGGTGACGGCGGTCGAGCTGGCCGTCTCCGGTGTCGCCACCGAGGAGCTGCGGGCCGCGCTGGCCCAGGAGGCGGCCACCCAGCGGGTGGACGTCGCGGTGGTCGCCGCCGGGCTGGAGCGCCGGGCCAAGCGCCTGGTGGTCATGGACGTCGACTCCACGCTCATCCAGGACGAGGTGATCGAGCTGTTCGCGGCCCACGCGGGCTGCGAGCAGGAGGTCGCCGAGGTGACGGCGGCGGCGATGCGCGGCGAGCTGGACTTCGCCGAGTCGCTGCGGGCCCGGGTGGCGCTGCTGGCCGGGCTGGACGCCTCGGTGACCGAGAAGGTCCGCGCCGAGGTCCGCTTCACGCCGGGCGCGCGCACCCTGATCCGCACCCTCCAGCGCCTCGGCTACCAGGTCGCGGTGGTGTCCGGCGGCTTCACCCAGGTCACCGACCACCTGGTGGAGCAGCTGGGGCTGGACTTCGCGGCCGCGAACACCCTGGAGGTGGTGGACGGCAGGTTCACCGGCCGGGTGGTCGGCGAGATCGTGGACCGGGCGGGCAAGGCCCGGTGGCTGGCCCGCTTCGCCGAGCAGGCGAAGGTGCCGCTGGAGCAGACGGTGGCGATCGGCGACGGCGCCAACGACCTGGACATGCTGAACGCGGCCGGCCTCGGGGTGGCGTTCAACGCCAAGCCGGTGGTGCGCGAGGCCGCCGACACGGCGGTGAACGTGCCGTTCCTGGACACCGTGCTGTACCTGCTGGGCATCACCCGCGAGGAGGTCGAGGCGGCCGACGCGCTGCACGGCACCCCGACCGAGTAGGGGCCCGGCCCGGCCGCCGGCCCGCCCGGGCGGATCGGCGGCCCACCGGGACACACCAGGGGCGCGCGGATGCGATCCGCGCGCCCCTCGCGTCCGGTCCCGGGGTCAGTCCTGCGGCGTGTGGTACGAGACCAGCTCGGCCACGCCCGGCTCGACGCCCTTCCAGGAGCCGCTGAAGCTGAGCACCGCGATCGCCGCGGTCGGGAAGCCGCCGAGCCGCAGCCGCTCCAGCGCGTCCCGGTCGCCCGCGTCGCCGGCCAGCACCTGGGTCAGGCCCAGCACGCCCGGGTTGTGGCCGACCAGCACCACGTCCGCGTACTCCTCCGGGGTCTCCTGGAGGACGGCGATGATCTCGCCGGGGCTGGCCTCGTAGATCCGGTCCTCGTAGACGGTCTTGCGGGCCCGCTTGGGCAGCTCGTGCGCCGCCAGCTTCCAGGTCTCGCGGGTGCGCAGCGCGGTGGAGCAGACCACGTAGTCGGGGTTGATGCCGGAGTCGACCAGCCAGCGGCCGGCGTCCGGGGCCTGGTGGCGGCCCCGGTCGGCCAGCGGGCGGTCGTGGTCGTCCACGCCGTCCGGCCAGTCGGCCTTGGCATGGCGGAGAACGATGATCCTGCGGGGCGTGTCGGCGCTCATACCCAGCAAGCTTGGCAGAAAAGCGGCCCGGCGGCGCGACGCTGCCGGAGTCCGCCACTCCGAGGGACGACGGGTGTCATCACCCGCCGTTCACCGGGGCGCCGGGTGCGGTACGGGTGTCCGTCAGCCGATCGAGGAGGCGACGGTGGCGACGATCGACACCAGCACCGCGATGGCGACGATGGCGAGGGCGATGCGGCCGAGCTGCTTGCGGCCGTCGGTGGGGTTGGGATCGAGAACGGGCATGTCCGGGATTCTCCCATCCCGAACACGCCCGCCGTCCGCCGGCCCGGCCTCCGAGGCCCCGGCCCGGTGCGTCAGGCCGCGGCCCGCTCCGCCGGGTGGACCGCCTCGTCCTCGATGTGCCGGGCCCGCGCGGCCCGCAGCCCGAACAGCATCTGCGGCACCAGCAGCAGCGCGAGGAAGCCCAGCGGCCCGTACCACTCGCCGGTGACCTGGTAGATCCGGCCGATCAGGATCGGGCCGGGGATGGAGATCAGGTAGCCGACGCCCTGGGCGAAGGCGGACAGCTGCGCCACCCCGCCGGCCGTCCGGGCGCGCAGCCCGATCATCGTCAGCACCAGCGGGAAGGCGCAGTTGGACAGGCCCACCAGGACCGCCCAGACCCACGGCGCACCGGCCGGGGCCAGCGCCAGGCCGGCGTACCCGGCGATGCCGAAGGAGGCCAGCACGACGACGAACAGCCGCTGGTCGCCGCGGCGGGCGGCCAGGTTGGGCAGCACGAAGGAGACCGGCACGCCGATCACCATGGTCACCGCGAGCAGCACCCCGGAGGTGCCCTTGTCGATGCCGGCGTCCTGGAAGATCTTCGGCAGCCAGCCCATCACCACGTACGCGCCGGTGGCCTGGAGGCCGAAGAAGCAGGCCAGCGCCCAGGCGGTACGGCTGCGGGTGATCGGCAGCCGGGCCGCGGCGGCGGTGCCGCCCGCGCGCTCGCCGCGCTCGCGCTTGGCGATCAGCACCGGCAGCCAGAGCACCAGGGCGAGCGCGCCCAGGGCGGCCCAGCTGCCCAGGCCGTAGCGCCAGTCGCCGTGGAACGCGCTGGTCAGCGGCACGGTGACGGCGGCGGCCAGCGAGGTGCCCGCCGACAGCGCCATCGAGTACAGGCCGATCATCGGACCGACCTTCTCCGGGAAGTAGCGCTTGATGACCACCGGGATCAGCACGTTGGAGACCGCCACCCCGGCCAGGGCGAGCGCGGTCAGCAGCAGGAACACCGCGGTGCCGCCGGCGAAGGAGCGGGCCAGCACGCCCGCGGTGATGGCGCCCATGCCCGCGGTGATCACCGCGATCGGGCCGATCCGCCGGGCCATCGCGGGCGCGGCGAAGCCGAACAGCCCGAAGCACAGCGAGGGGACGGCGGTGAGCAGCCCGGCGAGCGTCGGGTTCATGCCGAGGTCGTCGCGGACCTGGTCGAGCAGCGGCCCGAGGCTGGTGACCACGGGGCGCAGGTTGAAGGCGGCGGCGGCGATCGCGAGGGCGAACAGCCAGCCCAGGTATGTGGCGGAGCCGGAGGCGGCGGGCCGCTCGGCGGTCAGCGGACGGCTCTCGGTCCGGGCGGAGGTGGTGGTGTCAGCTGCGGGCATAGGGAGCATCATAGAATGATGGGATGAATTGATGCACCTCGGAATTGGCATGATGTGCCGACCGTTCATCCGCCGGCCACCTCCCACCCAGGCCCCACCCGAGCCGTAGTCGCAAGGAGTCCCCCGTGGCGCTGTCCTCGCCGAGGCGCACCCCGCTGTCCGACCAGGTGATCGCGCAGCTGCGCGCCCAGATCACCTCCGGGGAGTGGCCGGTCGGTTCGCGCATCCCCACCGAGGCCGCCCTGGTCGAGCAGCTCGGCGTCGCCCGCAACACCGTCCGCGAGGCCGTCCGCGCCCTCGCCCACAACGGCCTGCTCGACATCAGACAGGGCTCCGGCACGTACGTGCTGGCCACCAGCGAGCTGGCCGGGGTGATGCACCGCCGCTTCGCCGACGCCGACCAGGGGCAGGTCGCCGAGCTGCGGGCGGCGCTGGAGACCTCGGCGGCAGGCCTCGCCGCCCACCGCCGCAGCGCGCGCGACCTGGAGCTGCTGGACGGCGCGCTGGCCCGCCGGGAGGCCGCCTGGCAGTCCGGCGACGCCGAGGACTTCGTCCAGGCCGATGCCGCCTTCCACCAGGCCGTGGTGGCCGCCGCCCACAACGACGTCCTGCTCGCCGTCTACTCCGACCTCGGCGAGGTCACCCGCCAGCACCTGCGGCACGACGTCGGCCCCGAGCTGATCGCCGAGCGCTACATCGGCCACCACACCATCCTGGAGGCCATCCGGGACGGCGACGCCCAGCGCGCCTCGGTCGAGGCCGGCCGCGCCATCGGCGCCTGCGCCACCGCCGAGACGGCACGGACTTCGACGCCGCCGCGGTGAAGGCCAACCTGGACCACGTCAAGGACCCGAGGACCAAGTCGCTGTACGCGGCC